>JBDKUD010000355.1:0-5739 GCA_039679805.1 Syntrophomonas sp.
TTATAAAGTCTGAATCTTCCTTGATGGTTACGGTCGAACCTACTGGTGCGCCCAGAGATGCTGAATCAAAATCATCAGCGATAGCTATAACTCTATTAGTTGAATTTACACTCTTTGCACCTGCAGTCCCAACGCCAACAAACATGGTTGCCAGCATTGCCAGAACTAATAACAGTGCGAAATGTTTGCGTCCTCTTCTTAGCATTTTGTTTCCTCCTTTAAATTTTGGTTTTAGGTTATCAAGGGCTCTCGCCCATACTTGAGAGGTGCTCATTTATCTTTACAGATAATGGCTTCTTTTCCCAACTCTCCCCTCCTTTAGAAGCCGGTTTTATGTAAGTTTAATGCCGGCTGTTTTGCGAGCCAGAGTTTGCATAGCAGTTACCTGAATAGGAATACTCTGGCTGACTGTATGGTTAGACGCGATTTATATCCAAAAAGTTCCCGTGGCGGAAAAAATAATTTTAATTACTATAATTATAGGGAAAAAGAAATGTGTACTAGCTTAACTTTGAAGAATACTAAAAATTCACTGATTTCAATATATATAATAGCTTCCTCGTTTGTAATATAATCACATTAAACAAATTCTTCTCATAAATCATTTGGAGTGTATATTTTCTATTTTTGCGGGAACTTTTTAGCAACAACCGGTGTCTAAATAGATAACCGAGTACTATATTCGGTTATTCAGGGAGTGTTTATTGTTTGACAACTATCACGAGCTTGATAGAAAAAGCCCAAGCAGGCAGCCTGGATGCTTTTGGCGAACTGGTTTTAAATTACCAGGATCGGGTTTATTCCCATTGCCGTTTCCTGACCGGCAGCTCTGATGATGCCCAGGATCTGGCCCAGGATGTTTTCGTACAGGCGTTTAAGGGAATTAAATCTTTTCGTAATGATGCTGATTTTGGAACCTGGTTACATAGAATTGCAGTTAACCAGTGGATTAATTACCAACGTAAGAATAAAAAAGTGGTAACCTTCTCTCTAGATGAACCACTGCAGACCAAAGATGGTGAGGTTTGTCGGGAACTGGCCGCCAGTGAGGAAAATATATCAGCTATCATTGAACAGGGCGAGCTTAAAGAAATTATTAGTAAGGCTTTGGATAGGTTGTTACCTGAGTTTAAAACAGCATTAATCCTTAGGGAATTTGAAGGATATAATTACGAAGAAATTGCCAAAATATTGGGTTGTTCACTGGGAACAGTAAAATCACGTATTAACCGGGGACGTAAAGCCCTTAAACAAGAACTGGCAGCTTTGGATATATAGTAAGATAAACAATGCGTCCAGGAGTATTTTTATATAAGATGTAATGAGGTGTAATTGTAATGGCTTGCAGGGAAATGGAACAATATTTGTCTCCTTATTTCGATGGCGAACTGGCACCCGAAGAGTATCAAATGGTGCAATACCATCTAACTGAGTGTGCAATTTGTCGCCGGGAATATGATGAACTGGTGATGCTGGTGTCTGTTGTAAAACAGATGGGAAATGAATTCGTCCCTGCTCCTGCTGGGTTTAAGGATGCTGTTATGAAGCAGATTCTTGAAGGAAATCAGCCTGTGTCAATATTGGAGCACGCCTCTAAATTGGTGGGTAGATGGAAACCAGCAATAACAGCCACTGCTGCTGCCTTGCTGATTACACTGGCAGGCCTGGGTATTCATTTAATGCCCGCCTCCCATATAGCCAATAATACTGCTAATCATCATCCGGTAGTAATTGCTGATAAAGGCCCGTCCCCCTCGAATAAACCTGTTAATAATAATTCTGCTAATAACCCTGCTGTTTCCCCGTCCGATTCTCAGGCAACGGTTAATAATACTAATTCCGCCCTCGCCCCCCTTACTGAAAATCGGGTTCTTAATAATGGTACGAATTCTTCACCGGTATTTCTTCTAAATACGGAACAGGTAATTAAAACGACTATGCTAAAAATACGGACTGCCGACACTGCAACCGCTCTTGAACAGGCTGTGAAGATGGCCTCTGGGGTAGGTGCATCCAGCCAGAACCTGGGGCAACAGGTAAATGAAAGTGGTACCTGTTCGGTATTAAAGATAACGGTGGCAAAATCTGCTTCAACTGGTTTAATTAATAGCCTGAATAATCTGGGTACCGTTTCCGGCCAGGAAGTAGATAAGAAGGATATAACTTCACAGTTCGCCCAAGACTACAGTAAATATCAGTCCCTGGTTGCTGAACGTGAGGCGGCTCAGGATGCTGACCAACAAGCTCAGCTCAACCAACAAATTAAGAAACTGGAGAATCAGTTGAATTCTCTACAGGCTAGTGCAGAAAAAGAAACAATTGTTTTATGGCTGGAGAAATAATATATTAACAATTTCATTTGATGTTATAAAGCACCTGTATTAATTAATACAGGTGCTTTTGTAACAAGTACTTATTTATTTCATGCTACCGGTAAGTCTACACTCTATTGTTTTTCCAAATAGATGTCCAGAATCTGAGTAGCTCCGTGCCAAGAGGTATCTACTGCTTCAAAATCCAGTTCACTAAGCCTTATCTGCGCGCCTATCAGCTTGTAAGTTTTGTCCTGGTATATATAATGGGAAGCATCGGAGATTAATATCCGTTCAAAGCTCACCCATTTGCTGGCGGTGTATATAGTGACATCTTCAGTACCTTCCTGATATCTGCTATTACCGTTGAAGAATACTATTTCGTCTGGTTGGTTGGCCAGTGTGGTATCGGCTAGATCTCCTGTTTCTATACTGGTGGCTTGCTGTGAAGAATCATAGTCGATTTCATCAATAGCATATATTTTATCGTCTACCCGACATTTGAAATCTGAATCGAGCTGGTATTGTTCTCCATCTATGCGTAGCAGGTTATGTTGCACTACCAGGACCTGGTCTAAATCGTAACTAGAAGTGCCTTTAATAATCTTTACCTCATCAGCATCTAGATATTTATCATCTACTATAACCCATTCCTGGCTGGTGTCTTTGCTGCAATAGAAGATATATTTAGATTTATTTATATTTAATAAGTCTATTTTATATTGGACATTATCAATGAACATTGCCACCTGTTTATATGTATAATCCTGATTGCCTTTGCTAAAATTGCCGCTGGCATCAATGGCGACTTGGGATAGACTATATTTTTTCCCACCCATAATAAAATTAATATTATCGATTCTATCCAGGTTAAGGGTAGTATTATCAACAAAAATGGCGGTAATATCGGAAATGCTTAGTTCTTCCATAACTACCGGATCAGTAGCCTCCAGTTCCATTACCGTGTCTTGCTGTTCCAATTCAATTTGCTCGATATCGTAGAAGTTCTTTGTGCCGGAATTTCCGGAAGTAACGGCGATGGTAAGCTTATCTGTGCCTAACTTATAAGTCTTGCTGCCTAACTTAACTTCATTTTTATCAATAATCTCCATATCTGACAGGTAATAACCTTTATTGGCTGAGTTGACATATAAACTTATGTAATCACTATTGTAAGTGTAGTCTTTTACTTTAAACTTATAAATTTTTCGGGAAGGAGATGAAAGCACTAATTTATCACCACTTACTGCAAGTTTATCAAAGCTATAACGATTGTTGTAAATAACGATATCCGTATTATTGCTGCTGTCCAGTTTGAAGGTGTAATAACCATTAACATTTATACTGGAATTGGAGGCAGTTATTGATGTAACAGGTACTTCCTGAAAATTCATTATAAAGGCCGCTTGTTTACAATCGTAAATATTATCCCCTATGGCTATGTACTTGATAGTACCGTTACTGCTGCTGGCAGCGGGAGTGGTCGGGGTTGCCGTAGTTGCAGGGATAGCTGGGACTTTTCCCTGCTGAGCCAGGAATTTGTATATAACCGTAAAAGCCTGGGCTCTAGTCATAGTGCTAAATGGTTTAAAATTACCGTCCGAATATCCGGCCATAATGCCCAGATCACACGCTGTTTTGATATATCCAACATACATGCTCTGCTGCAAGTCGTTTTTATCTATGAAGGAAGGTATCCCATTGGTTGGCCCCTTGCTCAGGGCACGAACCAACATGGCACACGCTTCACTGCGTTTTATCCCACCGTTGGGTACTAGCCCGTCGGGGTATTCACCCGGTATCAAAATACCTCGTTTAACGGCCTCATTGATAGAAGCTATCGCCCAATTACCAGGGGTATCACTAAAATTGCGACTGGTAGTATCGCCGGCAGTAACTCCCATACAGGTGATTAGTGCACTTGTAAACTCAGCCCTGCTCATAGTCTTATCCGGTTTAAAGGTGCCATCCGGATAGCCTCCGACATAACCCAGGGAAGAAAGCTGAGTTATATAATCTTTGGCCCAGTGATCTTTAACGTCCGGAAACGTCTGGTTCGCTGCCATACAAGGTCGGGTTCCAACAGCGACAAAAATAAAGGACAATATTAATAAACAGGTCCATATATATTTTTTCATTTTAGCCTCCTTAACCAAATAATATTTCTAATAAAGAGTTGTTTTAACCTAATATTAGACAATAAACCCTTTTCTCTTCGTATCCGGCCATTTGGCAATTAAACAATAAGTGAACTTTTATGAACCTGGTTCGGAGGAGTTCACTTATTCGTCTATTTGGTCGATAATGGCGGCAGCTTCGGCACGGGTCACGGGACGCCAGGGTTGAAGGTTATCACCACCCCACATTTCTAAAAGGCCCTCCTTATATAGATAGGAGAACGCTGTACCGGCCCACAAAGGTATAGTGCCGGTATCAGCATAGGGCAAACTATACCCGGTAGGGACCGCTTTATCAGATTTTATAAGCACATATATTATTACTGCCAATTCGCTTCTGGTAATTGATGTTAATGGTCTAAATGTGCCGTCCGGGTAGCCTTTAATCAAGCCATGCTCACCGGCAGTTAATACGGCCTTGAGTGACCACCAGGGAATATCCCCATTATCTGCAAAGTAATGAGGTGGGTTTTCACCTGTCCAGGCCCATTTCTTCGCACGCGTTATCATGCTTACCAATTCACTGCGACTTATTGACCGGTCCGGGTGGAAAGTGTTATCGCCACATCCGCTTATAATTCCTTTTTGTCCCAGGTTGTTTATGTGCTGTTCTGCCCAGTTGCCGGCCGTATCTTTAAATGACGAAATAGCAGGCTGTACAGGATAAGCCGTTATAGAAACAGTATTGGTCTTCAAGCCCCCGGTTTGGGAATTGAGAGCTAATGCCTGTATTTCTTTCTCACCCTCTAACAGGTTAAACAGGTAACTGAACTTGCCACGTTCTACCTTTATTCGTTCCCGGCTTCCGTCTTGCCGGTACAGATAAACAACATCTGCCGAAGTAGATCCCTGTATAACCAGTGCTCCGTTAAGCGAATTGGCTTTTACTTGCAGTGTAGGAGCCTGTATTTTGGGATTCACATCAACTTCTACATTTACCAGTACTGACGGCCAGGGAGAAGGAGTGAGCAAAGTAGTTATTTCCGCCTTTTCGCCCGGTATTAGATCCTGTGCGAATATAGCATAACCCCCTTTGCTTATCCGGGTAGATTTGCTGCAAGTAAATTGAGAATCATTAGTAATTAAAATCTCCTGGTTAGAGTCATACTTTTTAATAGTTGTGACTACCTGCTCATCAACTTCAGCTATATCAATTTGCCGCGCATCCTGTTCATTAGGATCAGTAATAACTCGTACCCAGTTTCCAGAACTTATGGTGGTAGGATCTACAGGAATACCCCAGCCAAATA
>JBDKUD010000111.1:0-5142 GCA_039679805.1 Syntrophomonas sp.
TTTTGCACCAACTTAACCCTGATGTCAATATCATTAAATACCATACCAATTTTAATGCAGAAAATGCTTTTGAAATAATGAATAGCTACGATGTAATGATAGACGGGGTGGATAATTTTCCTACTCGGTATCTATTACCTGATGCTTGTTTCCTGATGAAAAAACCTATGATTGAGGCTGGCGTATTAAGATTTGATGGTATGGGAATGACCCTTGTACCAGATAAAGGTATGTGTTATCGATGTTTATTCCCTACCATACCTGGTCCAGGCAGTGTACCATCATGTTCGGAAACAGGTATCCTGGGACCCGTGCCTGGAGTTATGGGATTCATCGAAGCTTGCGAGGCTGCCAAGCTGTTAACCGGCAAAGGGACAATATTGAAGGACTCTTTACTAGCTTTCGATGCTCTTGACCTTACATTCGAAATTTTGCAGGCGGGGAAAAATGATACATGTCCTTTATGTGGTACTAATCCGTCAATAAAAGAACTTCAGGGTTACAATTTTGTTTGCGAATCATAAAATTTAGATTAATTGTAATAATATTAGCTTGAATAATGGTTCGAAAATTACTAGAGGCCAAGACAAACAACTTAAAGTTAAGTTGTTTGTCTTGGCTTAATCTTTATATAATTAAAGGTCTTGACAGATTGATGAAAAGAATACATTATAATTAATAATTAATTTGATTGGTTTACTTGGCTATGATGAGCGCAATTATCACCCAAGGGGGAGGTGAATGTGATCCTAACAAAAAGTCCTAATCAAAAACAAAAAGTTCTTCCAATAGAAGTAAAGAATAAGATTGTTGAAGCAATCCATGGTCTCAGGTTTGGTACTGTTAACATAATTGTGCAAGATGGATACGTTATTCAGATTGAGAAACTGGAGAAGGAGAGGGTAAAATAAAAGCAAAAGAAAAAATTTATTTTAATAGTCTATAATAACTATAGGAATTATGAGATAAACGCAAGCAAGGAGAGATATGAGTGAGTGAAAGAAAATTAAAGTTTGATACGTTACAGGTTCATGCAGGTCAAAAGCCGGACCCGGCAACAGGTTCAAGGGCTGTACCTATTTACCAGACTACGTCATATGTTTTTAAAAATGCCCAGCATGGTGCTGATTTATTTGCCCTCCGGGAACCGGGAAATATTTATACCAGAATAATGAATCCTACCACTGATGTATTTGAGCAGCGAGTGGCTGCTCTTGAAGGTGGAGTAGGTGGTTTGGCAACAGCATCGGGTTCTGCGGCTATAACCTATGCAATATTAAATATTGCATCTGCTGGTGATGAGATAGTATCAGCCAGTACTTTGTATGGTGGAACATATAATTTATTTTCGGCTACTTTCCCTAATTTCGGCATAAAAGTTCACTTTATAGACCCCGATGACCCCGAAAATTTCAGAAAGGCTATTAATAACAAGACCAAAGCATTGTATATTGAAACTATAGGCAATCCCGGGATCAACCTCATCGATATTGAAGCAGTTGCGCAAATTGCTCACGAAAACGGTATTCCACTCATTATTGATAATACATTTGGTACACCATATCTTATTAGACCAATTGAATTTGGCGCTGATATTGTGGTACACTCAGCCACAAAATTTATTGGTGGCCACGGGACCTCAATTGGTGGAATAATTGTTGATTCCGGTAAATTTGATTGGGCTGGCAGTGGTAAATTTCCATCATTAACCGAACCCGACCCTAGCTATCATGGAATGAGATATGTAACTGACGTAGGACCGGCAGCCTATATTACCAAAGCTCGGGTACAGCTTTTAAGAAATACCGGTGCTTGCCTTAGCCCCTTTAACGGTTTTTTATTCTTGCAGGGTCTGGAAACTTTATCATTGCGAGTGGAGAAACATGTCGCTAATACTAAGGTTATTGCCAGGTATCTAGAGGATCATCCACAGGTGTCATGGGTTAATTATCCCAGTCTGGAAGGAAACAAATATTATGATTTGGCTCAGAAATACCTGCCCAAGGGAGCAGGTTCCATATTCACTTTTGGTATAAAGGGCGGGGTAGAAGAAGGAATTAAATTTATTGATAGTCTGCAGATATTTTCGATGCTGGCCAATGTGGCTGATGTTAAATCTCTGGTTATTCATCCAGCCAGCACAACTCATTCGCAACTATCCGAGGAAGAATTGAAGGATGCGGGAGTCACCCCTGATCAAATCAGACTTTCCATAGGCATAGAAGATGTTGAAGATTTGATATTTGATTTGGACCAGGCTTTTAGCAAAGTACTGGAAGGTTAAATATTAGCACAAATAAATTAGTATATTAATTGATTATGAACCCGGAGATTTTATATTTCCGGGTTTTTTGTTTACAAATAAGTGAACTTTTTGGTACCACGTACCAAAAAAGTTCACTTATTTGTTTTGTAACCATCTTCATCCTGAAGGCCTTGTGACAGGCTAGAAATATGGAATATTTTACAGCCTAATCCAATATTTATTTAAAGCAAGGGTGGTGAAATAATGGCCTTTTCAGATGAAGAAGTTATAAGAAATCAATTACTTCCTTACCTGGCACCGCGAATCAACCGGATTATTTCTAATTTGCCATCCAAGTATTTTCATGAGTTGGAAGAAATCCGTTTACGTTTTGGCCAACCATTGTTAATAAAGGTTGGAGAAAAGGATGTTGCTATTGATGCCAGGGGAAATGTAAGCGAGAAACTGGAACGGGGATACCGGATAGATGATGAGGATCTTTACCGCACCATTGCTTCGATAAGTGATAATTCACTTTATGCTTACGAAGAAGAAATAAGAAGAGGGTTTATTACTCTTCCGGGAGGGCATCGAGTTGGACTAGCTGGGCAGGTTATGATGAATGGAAATCAGGTAGGAAATATTAAGAGCTTTTCCGGAATAGCATTTCGTGTTGCCCGGGAAGTAAAAGATTGTGCCCGGCAATTGATGCCTTATATATGTAAGAAAAGTTTTTCTAACCCTCTTAATACTATTTTGATATCACCTCCCAGGTGTGGAAAAACCACGATTCTACGTGATATTGCCAGGATATTATCTGATGGCAACCGGAGTGCGGATGGGTGTAATGTTTCCATTATTGATGAAAGGTCCGAACTGGCTGGCTGCTATCGGGGCATACCACAACTGGATGTCGGACAGCGGACTGATGTTCTGGATTCATGCCCCAAAGCGCTGGGAATGATTATGGCTATACGTTCATTGTCACCGCGGGTGGTAATCACTGATGAAATAGGAAGAAAAGAAGATGTGGACGCTATTCGGGAATGTGTCAATGCAGGTGTAGCCGTTATTACCAGTATTCACGCCGGCAGTGTACAAGAATTGGGGAAAAGGCCAATTTTCCAGGAATTGCTGATGGCAGGTTCTTTTAAGCTGGGAGTAGTTCTTTCTCGGCGCCGTGGGCCTGGAAGTGTAGAGGAGATTATAAGGTGGGATGAGTAATGTTGTGGTTAAAAACAGTTGGGATAGTCTTAGTTATTGGCAGTTCCGGTTTATATGGGATGGTGGGTGCCAGACGTATTGAAAAAAGAGTTAGCCAGCTTAAAAATATCCGTTTGGCCATGAATTTTCTGGAAAAGGAAATAACCTGTATGCATACCCCTCTTTCCCAGGCCCTTCTGCGAACGGCTAAATTTAGCGTACCGCCTGTTAGCGTCCTTTTTAGGGAAACTTCCGTGCACTTACACGGGAAACAGGGTTTAACTGCCAGCGAAGCCTGGTCCCAGGGGTTGGATAGATTGCGAAAAGAATCAGCTCTGTCGGAAGATGACCTGGAATTATTGAGTTCGGTAGCCATGCAGATAGGTATGTCGAATGTCGATGAACAGAAAAAGTTTTTTACCTTGATTCAGGAAGAGCTCCGTATCCAGGAGGAAAAATCTCTGGCAGAGGTGGAGTCAGGACGAAAAATATGGGCTTATGGAGGTTTTATCCTGGGAACCATGGTAGTGCTTCTATTGATTTAAACCACGGGGGAGGTTAGTGAATGGATGTAGATATTATTTTCCGTATTGCGGGTATTGGTATTCTAATTTCTATTTTGTGCATAGTCCTAAAACAATCTAAAAAGGAAGAGTGGGCAGAAATGTTAACTCTGGCCGGAGTGGTAGTAGTACTCATCCTGGTTGTTCAGTTGATGAACCAGCTTTTTTCAACCGTACGCTCAGTGTTTAATTTGTAATCGCGGTGGCGATAAAGTCCATGACAAAGGAGCGATTTAAGGTGGAAATAGCCCAGGTAGTAGGATTAGCATTAATAACAACCATTCTACTGATCATCCTTAGGCAGGAGCGGCCGGTTATGGCTGTATTGTTGAGCATAGTTTTTAGCATTTTAGTTTTCGTATTTATGATGGGTAAATTGGCCTCGATTATAGGGGTTATGAAGGAACTGACCAACCGGGCAGGGATCAACTATTTTTTTCTTGCTACTATATTAAAGATTCTGGGAGTTGCCTATCTTGGTGAATTTGCTGCGGCCATATGCAATGATGCCGGGGAACAAGCTGTAGGTAAAAAAGTAGAATTTGCCGCTAAGATAATAATTGCTGTTTTGGCTTTACCAATTATGATAGCTATTTTGGAGTCCTTAATGGAACTAATGCCGGGATGAACCGGGTTATGCAATCGGATTCAACACAGGCGGCTGCGCCGCATACAGATTTTAGAAGATTAACACAGAATAATAATCTAATTATATGGGGTGAGTCCGGTGTCGCAACAGTTAAGGAGAAATTTATTACTAGTAATGTTATTAATTATATGGCTAATTCCGGTAGGGATTATCAGAGCAGCAGAGGAATTAGCGGTACAAGCGTCTACAGCAGCTCCGGCTTTTTCAATGGAAGACACCTTGAAAAGCCTGGATATGCAGGTGCTGGAAGAGTATAAGAGGAGTATTGATGGGGAATTAAATCCTGATGTGGACAAAAAGTCAGTTAAAGAATGGTTGACTGATTTTGTTACCGGAAAATGGGAACTTGATATTAAAAAAACATTAGGAAATCTGGTGCAATTTCTTTTTAAAGAAGTCCTGGCTAATTCCAATTTACTGGGTAAACTCATTATTTTGTCGGTATTGGCCGCCCTATTGGTTAATTTACAAACCGCTTTTTC
>JBDKUD010000265.1:0-33713 GCA_039679805.1 Syntrophomonas sp.
ATTTCATTTGCCCTGATATATCTTGAATACGGATTCATATTCTACACCATATCTGGCTGGCTTCTTTCAGTGATCCTTATAGCATCTGCAGTTATTGATATTAATGAAGGAATAATACCTGATAAGATTACCTATCCAGCAATTGTAATAGGACTGGCGTTATCTTATTTCACTGTTGGAGTTCCATCAGCAATTTTAGGAGCATTGCTTTTTGGCGGAATATTATTATTAGCAGCTATTTTTTCACGGGGAGGTATGGGTGGCGGAGACATTAAACTGGCCCTGGCAATAGGTGCTTTTACTGGTCTACAGGGAGCTTTCCTGGCTTTTGTAATATCTTCTCTGCTAGGAGGGGCAGCAGCTATAAGCCTCTTGCTGGGAAAACAGGCGACACTAAAAACGGCTATCAAGTTTGGACCATTACTGGCTATAGGCGGGTGGTTGGCATTTGTTTATGGGAATCGACTGATAACCTTCTATTTAAACATCCTGGGATAAACTGTACTAAGCATTTACACAGATTTGAATGGATTAATAAAATGCCTTTAAAATTAGATAACATTAAACAACAAGGACTTACCCTGGTTGAAGTCCTGGGGGCACTGGTAATTCTGGCATTATTGTCTACCAGTATTATGATGATGTTTACCACCTCCGGCGTTTGGATAGCACATGCTGGCAAACAGACAATAGCAGGTGATTATGCTACTTCCCTGGTAGAAGTTATAAAATCGTATTCCAGTGATTTGGTAGAATTACCGCCAGATTTTGAAGTGATTGATACCAATAATTCAGATCAGTTATTTAGGTTTGTTCTGGCTTCCGGAAAACCAGCCATACAGATGCAAGCACCACCAGGGATGGGGGCTATTATTAGGATAGTCCGGTATGATGATACTGCCTGCTATGATAGCAACGGTGATGGCAATAAGGATATTAATATCAAATTTAATGATAATCTCTTTCAAGTGATAGTTACTATAAATTGGGTTGAAGCCGGGCGTGATAAAACTCTGCAAATGGTTACTATTGTGGGGGCGAGGTAATGAAAAGTGACAAGGGGACGACTCTGCTTGAACTGCTTCTGGCCCTGGGATTGACGGGCATGGTAATGGCAGGTTTGATAACAGCTTTTTGGTTCACACTATTTTCTTTTAACCGGGAAATTACCGAATCAGATATTAAATATGCAGCTCGGCAGGGCAGAGAAAGGATAATAAAAGATTTTCGCAGCAGTGAAGGATTTTCCATACAGGATGCAGCTGCTAATGAGATGCCCATGGGTCAGGAAGGACAGCGCTTGCACCTGATAAAAACCGTAGAAAATGTAGATTATTATGCTAATAATAACCAGCTCTACCGGGATAGTTCGTTATCTTCACCTGAACCAGTTTCTGAAAACATACCAGATATTAAATTTATAAACCCGGTCCCCGGTATGGTAAAGATAACAATTACATCCAGGGCAGACAGCAATAATTTCATTCTTAGGACCACTTATATGAGCCGGGTTGATTACCCTAATTAATATTTGAGGGCTAATATTATGAATTTTTGCCTGAGCATGAAGTCTCAACAAGGAAGCACTATACTGGTAGCTTTAATGGTTCTCCTGGTCATAAGTATACTAGGAACGGCTATTATTGATATAGCTGGTATGGAAAGTAAAATAGCTATAAATGATATAAGAACCGAGCAGGCTCGTCAGGCAGCTGATGCTGGTATTCAGGTAGCCAGGACGGTAGTTATGAATTTTTTGATGGAGGGGAAGGAGGTGCCGGACCTACCGGAAGTAAAGCTGGGTGATAATATCAGCGCTAATGTGACTGTTAATCTAGATAAGCTAGATAGCAGCGGAATAATAGCCTTATCATCTGAAGGCAAGGTTAAAAATGCAAATGGAACTTCAGTAACTACCAAAACCGCCCAAGTAGAAATTCGAGTTAATACGCTGCCCAATCATCCTGTCCAATCCAATCGCCTCACGGTTATGGGCAGATATTTTGCAACTTTATCTGATCAACCTGCATCTCTGGAAGGTACATTTCCGGGTACTCTCTCCAACATTCAAAATTGGCATACAACCGGGTGGGACACAGGAGGTATATATTCTCTGCCCCAACATGGCTTGGAATACAATGATCCCGGTTTTGAAAATTATAGCCATCCTAATTTTGTTCCTAACAACTCCCTAAATAGTAACAATTATACCTGGTGGGTAGATTATGAACTGATTGAACCAAGGCCTGAACTATCTAATAGTACTCTTAATATTGCTCCTTTCTGGAAACCAGCAGGGATAGTAAATGTTATGGATAAAAACGAGCAGCCCGCAACTATCGCGGTAAATAGCTGGGAAAATGGCATTTCGCCAGATGTTGGAGATAAATTATTTGATACCACGTTGACTCAACCGGATACGGAAAATTACCCGCTTGATAATTTTATTTCTGGAGAAATAGGGAACTGCAATTATATTTATCCGCCTGCGATATTAAACTGTCTGGATTTCATGGGCCTACATACTATAAATAAACAGAGCTTACCTCCTAAATTTGAAACACTTCATCTGGAAAAATATAAGAAACTGTCGCAAACCGACCCTGATTGGCAATATATTGGCGCTGATTCACCTTTGCTAAGCAGTATGGGTAACTATCGATACAGAGTGGCTATTGACGACTCGAGAATTGAAGAAAGCAAATGGTTTATTGATCTGCCTGATACTGCTACCGTAGTGCTGGATTTTACAACCAGAGATTCTTTTTTAGGGCAGGAATGGCTGGGGTGGGATGACTTTGACAATTGTGTTAATGCTGTCTTAAATGGCACAGGGAATTTTTTTAATCACTTCAGGAACCGCCTGAAAAACGTAATAGCAGTCTCACCTGCTACTCTGGATGTTGGTTTTGATTGCTTGCTTTTTCAGGGCGTTAACGATATTTCAAAGGTTAAGCCCCATATGTACCTTTTATCTGGAGGAGATGTTAATTTGCACATAGATCCAAGTGAATTTAACGGATTATCACGAATACTTCCTAACACAAATTCAGAGGGAGAAATACAGACCTTTATCCTGGCCGGAAGAAATGCCAATATTGTTTCGACTCCTGAAAAAATGACTTTTAGGGGAGTATTAAGTGCAGGGAATAACCTTACCATTAAAATAGACTATTTTGCTGAACATCAAATGGGTGGAATGCCCAGCCGGGAAATCGAAAAACAAGTTAACATAATCCAGGATGAAACTATAACCACAGAGTTTCCGGAGCCATGGGCTTATATAGGTATAGGGTCAATTGTTTCTTATAAGTATATCGATTGAAAGGTATATGGGAGGGGATGCGTTGTTCAACATAGCACCGGGAATTGGTCTGGATATTGGGAGCAAAAAAATAAAGTTAGTTACGGTAAGGTTATGGAAAAAACGCGTTCAAATAATTGACTTTGGTAGTATCCCTACCCCACCAGGAGTAGTGGAGGCAGGTTATATACTTGATCCGGAAAGACTGGGGGAAGAGCTCGGGGGTCTGGTTGCAACTTTAAAACTTAAAGGTAAACGGGTGGTTTCGGCGGTCTCCGGGCAACAGATATATACTCGTAATCTGGTTATGCCACGGATGAAGTTGAAGGAAATGAGGGAAGCAATCAATTTTCAAGCCACGACTTTCCTGCCCATCCCGGTAGAAGAGTCCGCTATTGACATTTTTCCTTTGCGGAATTTTGAAGATGATGAAGGTAAAAAAACCGAAGTCTTTTTTGTGGCGGTGCGTCAACAGCAGGTGGACAACCTGGATACAGCCTGTAGGATTGCCGGGCTCAAATTAGTAGCTGTGGAAATTGAACCTCTGGCACTTTTCAGGTTGTTGGGCCAAAATACTAACCTAGGCGCCCAGGGCTTTTTGAATATTGGCGCTGTCCGCTCCTATTTTACGGTTTTTCATAATGGTATTTTAATCTATTATCAATCTTTGGCATTTGGGTGCTCAGCGTTTCTTCGGGATAATAACTATACAAATAATGAAAATGATTCCCTGGGGTTAGACAATATTGAGATTGGTCAAGGTAATGAAAGTTATTACTTGATCAAGGATATTATAGCTGAAGTCTCCCGGTCAGTTGAATACTACCATATGCAAAATGAAGTGGGGATTAATAAAATTCTGCTCTGTGGGGGCGGCTCACGTATTAAAAGTCTGGATGTTGCTCTGGCAACCGGGATTGACCAGAATGTGGAGATTGCGGATACGCTTGCCGACCTTGATATTTCCAATAATATAAATGAAACTGAAATCCAGGAATTAAAACATGACTTTTCAGTGGCCCTGGGCTTGGCAGTAAGAAAGGTGATTTAATGGACGAACTGCAAATAAATATCAACCTGCTTAAAAAGGATACCAGCAGACAGAGTATTAGTGGAGAAATATTAGGCTTCTCAATAATAACGATGGCTCTGGCAGCAAGTATGTTAGGACTTTACCTCATTAAAGTTAATCAACTGGACTACCAGCAATTACTTAATTTAAGACTAAAAAACCAGGTGAAAAATTATGTCCCCATCCAGCAGACCTTGCTGGTAACTGGAGAACTGGAAAAACAGCTGGAGGTAAAGAGAAAGATGGCCCAGGATTCTGCAAAGCTGGGGGTTCCTGTTATTAAAATATTGTCCGCGGTGGAAAATGCCATTCCACCAGAGGTAATGGCAACAGGTGTAGAGGTAAAAGATGAAAAGGTTCAGGTCAATGGGTATTCCCAACAGTACTATGGCATTGCCCAACTTATTGCCGGATTAGCAAACAATTCTATGTTTACCAATGTAGCCTTGGTATCTTCCCAGTATGAAGAGGTAAGCGGGCAGATAATGTTTTCTGTAGAGATGAACTGGAGGCAAAAATAAAATGAGACTTTCAAACCGAGAAAAAATCTTATTAAGCTTGCTGGTTTGGACGATACTTATTTATAGCTTTTACCACTTTTTCTATTTTCCCCTTAACCAAAAAGTGACCATTCTGGTTGAACAAAATAACAGCTTGCATCAAGAATTGGTGTCAGCCAAACTGTTGAGCAAAAAGCAAAACGTGGTAAACTCCAGGCATAATAAATATCAAATAGAATTGGCTGAACTAGAGGTACAGGTGCCATGTTCCCCCTGCATTCCCGAAGTAATTGCTTTTTTAGAAGATACTTCACAGAAGTCGAAAGCCATACTCCGAGGCATTAATTATAGGGACAAGACTCAAGATGAAGTGAACAAGTCTAATCGAGTCAGAGACACTATAGCCAATTCACTGGATTTTGACGTGATGGCTGCAGGTAGTTATTATGATCTGGTAACCTTTTTGAAGTATATTGAGAAAGCTCCCCGAGTGTATACTTTTAATCATATAAAACTGGTAGCGGTACCTAGAAAGGAAGAAACAGTGACCGAGGATGTGGCCGGTTTATCAACATTACCGCAACCGGAACTAAAAGGACGGGAACGGTTTGACGGTAATAATTTATTAATGACGGTTAACCTTAATACCTATTTTTATAATGGAATGTCTGCTACTGCAAAAGTGAATGTCAATAAAAAAGTTAAGCCGGTACAAACCGGACGTGATAATCCTTTTAATTTATAAATATTTGCGAGAAGCTTAACAAGTTTCTCGCTTTTTTATTTCTTGTGAAAAAAGCAAATCATGGCCAAATGAGTAAAAAGGCAGGTTATTATTGGCAAATGTTGTAGACAATAATAACAAAATTATTCTATATTATGAAACAGACTGTGTATAAAGATCAATATTAGAATGAAGGAAAATTGAATTTTTCCACTAATTAACAACAGACTATAAAATTTCTAGTAAACGAGCCCAATGGAATCAATTAAGGAGGTTCGGGATGTTTGACAGAAACCTGTTAACCAAGGTGTTGGAGTATTCTCTATACAAAGGTGGAGACTTTGCAGAAATTTTTATTGAGGAGAAACAGGTCAGTAATGTCTTTTGTGAAGACGATAAGATTGAGAAAATTAACAGCGGCAGGGAAAAGGGAGCAGGTATCCGGTTAATTAACGGCGGCAATACTGCCTATGTGTATACTAATGATCTTACGGAAGATGGACTGATAAAAGCCGCTCAAGTTGTCGCTCATGCTGCGGGAGCAGTTAGAAACGATTCATCCCGCGAGATTGTTCTTTCTTTGAAGAAGCCCGAATTTATCCTGGATTTTCATAGACTTCCAGAGAAGGTTGGTTTTGATGAAAAGATCCACCATGTTATGACGGCAAATAACGCCGCCCGGAAAATAAGTAATGAAATTCGCCAGGTGACTGTAGCTATTGGGGATATACATAAAAAAATTCAAATTGCCAATTCCTATGGAGAACTGGTTGAGGATGATAAAGCCAGAGTCAGGGTAATAGTTAATTGTATAGCTGCTCGAGATGGGCTTATTCAGACCGGGTATGAATCAAACGGTGGCGTTTGCGGCTGGGAACTATTAGACCAAATATCTTTTAAGGAGATGGCTGTACGGGCGGCTAATCGGGCTATTACCATGTTATCGGCTCGTCCTGCACCGGCGGGGAGAATGCCGGTAGTTATGTCCTCTGAAGCAGGTGGTACCATGGTACATGAAGCCTGCGGCCATGGTCTGGAGGCCGACCTGGTGCAAAAAGGCATGTCGGTTTATAAAAACAGGATAGGTGAAAAGGTGGCGGCTGACTGTGTAAGCGTAATTGACGATGGTACTCTGGCAGGAAAATATGGAACCTCCTGTTTTGATGATGAAGGTACTTTGACCCGAAGAAATGTACTCATAGACAATGGCCGATTGGTGCAGTATATGTATGACCGTCTTACTGCATTAAAGGAAGGCCGGGAATCTACCGGAAATGGGCGGCGTGAATCATATCAGCATAAACCTATTCCCCGGATGACCAACACTTTTCTAAAACCGGGCAATGATGATCCGGAAGAGATAATAAACAGCACTAAGCAGGGTTTACTAATCAAGCAAATGGGTGGAGGACAGGTTAACACCACTAATGGAGATTTTGTTTTTAATGTTCAGGAAGGATACCTTATTGAAAATGGAAAAATAAAATATCCGGTACGGGGTGCAATTCTGACCGGAAATGGTCCCAGGGTACTGCAAGAAATCGACCGGGTAGGGAATGACCTGGGTTTTGCTATAGGTGTCTGTGGCAAGGATGGGCAAGGGGTATCGGTAGCCGATGCCCAGCCGACTATCCGCATAAAAGAAATCACTATTGGCGGTACCTTTAGTGGCAATGGACCACAAATAGATAGGTTTAAATGGAAGCAGGTGTTTTAAGTATGGAGACTCTTCTGAAGAAGGCCGGAGAAAAAGCACTGGCATTAGCTGCCCGTAAAAACATAGCTGCCGAGGCTTTTGTACTCTATGACCGGGAATTATGTATCGAAGTGGTAAACGGGCAGGTGGAGAACCTCAAAGAAGCTGAGGAAATGGGCCTGGGATTACGGGTTTTTAATCAAGGAAAAATGGGTTTTGCCTATTCCAGTGACCTCTCCGATGATGCTATAAAAGAAGTGGTCAATAATGCTGTCGCTATTTCTGCATATACTTCTGCAGATGAATTTAATTTGCTTCCTCAGGGTAAGTTTGTTTATCCGTCTATACATACTTATGATGATAAAATAGCTGCAACCGGCCTGGAAGAAAAGATAGAAATGGCCCGGGAGTTGGAACGGATTGCTCGTAATTTTGACCGTAGAATTACGGTGGTGGAAAGAGCAGGATATGAAGACAGCGAATTTGCCTCAGTAGTCATTAACAGTGAAGGGATTTATGCCTTTGGCAAGGGCAATTATAGTGGTATATATATTTCCCTGGTAGCTGAAGAGGATAATGATGCTCAGAATGGTTTTGCCGTTATGGTCAAGAAAAATATTGACGAGCTGGTTGTTGCTGATGTTGGGAAAGAAGCTGCCGGACGTGCAGTAAGAAGTCTTAAAGCCAAACATATAGGTTCTGCCAGAATTCCCTGTATAATGGAACCATATGTGGTTACCAGATTTCTTGGTATCATATCCCAGCTTGTAAATGCCGATGCAGTGCAGAAAGGCAAATCAATGCTGGCCGAAAAACAAGGACAAATAGTGGCTGCTTCGGTATTTAACCTAGTGGATGACGCCACCTACCCGGGAGGGATAGCTAGTTTCCCTTTTGATGGTGAGGGAATTGCGGCGCAGAGAAACGTGGTAATCGAAAATGGGATATTAAAAAGCTATCTTTATGATACTTATACTGCAGCTAAAGCTGGGGTGAAATCTACCGGCAACGGCCAGCGCGACTCCTTTAGAAGTTTGCCTTCGGTAGGCACTACTAACTTTATGGTCAATCCCGGAAGTATAGCTCCCGATAAATTAATCAGTCAGATTGAAAAAGGTTTTTATATTACTGATGTAATGGGGATGCATACCGCGAATCCAATTTCCGGAGATTTCTCAGTGGGTGCAGCCGGGATAATGATAGAGAATGGCCAACTGACTTTCCCGGTCCGGGGAGTTACTATATCTGGTAACCTGGGCGCATTTCTTCAGGATATTGAGGCAGTAGGAAATGATTTGCGGTTTTATGGTGGAACAGGAGCTCCAACCATCAGGTTAAAAAGCCTGAGCATTGGCGGCGAATAATTGGAGGAGGATATTTGGTTATGTCAAAAATATTAATTATAAACGGCCCTAACTTAAATATGCTGGGAATACGCGAAAAAAGTATCTATGGAGAGGAATCTCTTGATACTATAAATCAAGATTTACGAAATCTGGCACAGAAAACGGGTGTAGAGTTGGAATTCTACCAATCCAACCATGAAGGTGATTTGGTCGATGAGATACAGAAGGCCTATAAGCGAATTAATTTTATTATTATTAACCCTGGAGCACTCTCTCATTACAGCATAGCCGTGCTTGATGCTCTTAAGTCAGTTAATATTCCATTTATTGAGGTTCATTTATCAAATATTTATCGCCGCGAAGCTTTCCGTCAGCATTCGCTTATATCTGCGGCTGCTGTTGGAGGAGTTTTTGGCCTGGGAGCATACGGCTATAAGCTGGCTCTTTTAGCAGCTTGCGATATACTTACACAAAAATCAAGTTAAGGATGATTTTAACTTATTCAAAAAAAAGTTTTATTGTTAGAGCGCGCTAGGTTAAAATAAGAACGTGTTGAAATTTGAAGAGGTGAAAAAAATTAACGAACGTGTGCAAAAGCTCCGTGGAGTAATGCAACAAAAAGAGGTTGACGCCTTTTTAATTACTAAACCTGAAAATATCAGGTACCTGTCAGGGTTTACCGGAGGAATGGATGGCAGACTGGTGGTTACTGATAATCAACAGTATTTGTTGACTGATTCAAGGTACTGGGAACAGGCATCTATAGAATCTCCACAATGGGAATTGGTAAAAGAAACTACTCCGGGAATTGACCTATTGGTGGACTTAGTCTCAAAATATAAGAAACTGGCTTTGGAAAGCCAGCATATGACCATTGAATCGTTTCGGCAACTTGAAGCCAGATTTGAGAACCAGTTATATCTGCTGTCTGATATTATAGAAGGTTTAAGGACGGTCAAAGATGAGACTGAACTAAACCTTTTGCGCAGGGCTGCTGAGATCAGTGATGAAGTATTTGAGGATATATGCCAGTATATCAAGGTCGGTCTGACAGAACGACAAATAGCCAACCGGGTCGTATACCTGTTGAAGCAAAAAGGTTGTCAAAAAGAATCTTTTGACACTATTGCAGTTTCCGGGCCTAATGCAGCCCTTCCGCATGGGCAGCCAGGAGACAGAATCTTAATAGATGGTGATATGCTCACTCTTGATTTCGGCGGGTTTTATCAGGGATATGCCGGAGATATGACCAGAACAGTTATAATTGGAAATGGATCACAGTACTTGAAGGATAATTATATGAGGTTGTTGGAAGCCCAGCAGCTGGGAGTTTCAAATGTTAGGTCAGGTATGGCTGGCCAGGAAGTAGATAAGTTGGTACGCGAGTGTCTGCAAAAACATAGTCTGGATATTTATTTTGCTCATAGTACCGGACATGGTGTAGGCCTGGAAATACATGAAAATCCCAGGTTATCCCGTTCCAGTAAATCAATTCTGGAGGAGAACATGGTAGTTACAGTTGAGCCAGGTATATATATCCCGGGCTGGGGCGGAATTCGTATCGAGGATACAGTTATTGTAAAGAACGGGGGATGTGAAGTAATCACCCATTCTGATAAAGGCTTGATTATTTTATAAATTGGAGGGATAAGATGATTTCAGTTAATGATTTTAAAACTGGAGTAACTATTGACCTGGATGGACAGGCTTACCAGGTGGTAGATTTTCAGCATGTAAAACCCGGAAAAGGTGCGGCATTTGTCAGGGCCAAACTGAAAAATATAAAATCAGGTGGAGTTGTGGAAAAAACTTTCCGCGGTGGTGAGAAAGTACCCAAAGCTCATCTGGAAAACAGAGAAATGCAGTATTTATATAATGATGGTCAGGATTTTGTTTTTATGGACACCCAGACTTACGATCAGATAAACATCAGCCGGGAAACAATCGGTGATGGAGCCAAGTGGCTCTTAGAGAATATGAATATCAAGGTAGTGCTTTTCCAGGAAAATATTATCGGTGTTGAGATGCAGAATTTTGTAGAGTTGGAAGTAGTAGATACTGAACCTGGAGTGAAAGGTGATACAGCTACTGGTGCGAGCAAGAACGCCACCCTGGAAACCGGTGCGGTTGTTCAGGTTCCTTTGTTTATCAATACCGGTGATAGACTGCGCATAGATACTCGTACCGGGGAATACATGGAAAGAGCTTAAAATAATTTTGAATTGTGAATTAGGAATTTTTGAATTAAGGTAGGGATTGGCTTAGCCAATCCTATCTTTATATGGACAACTTAGGAAAACGTAGTTTGCCTTCCGTAATTCATAATTAACTAAGTTTATTTCGCCCTTTTTTTACAAATACTATTTTTGAGTCGATAATACGACTTCAAGTATTTAAAAGGGGGATTTTAAGTTGAAACATATTTCGGAGAAGGTTAGTTATTTGCATGGACTCAGTGAAGGACTTAATGTTGCAGATAGCAGCCCTCAGGGCAAAATTATTACTGGAATGCTGAACGTTCTGGATGAAATGGCCAATGTTATCTCCACCATGCAGGACGACTTCGAGGAATTTAAGGAATATGTTGAAAGTATTGATGATGACTTAAGTGAACTTGAGGAAAGCGTAGCTTGTGATGAAGAAATGGATGACGATGATTATGTCCAGTTGGAATGTTCAAATTGTGGGGAAAATGTTTATTTTGAAACAGATATTTTAGATGATGAGGATGTTATTGAGGTAATATGTCCCCATTGCAATGAAGTGGTTTTTGTAAACGACGGATCTTTTGATTATGAACCGTCCTATATTAGTGAAGAGGAATATATTGACGAAGAGAAAAGGACATAAGATAGATAGGCCCCAAATATAACCAGGGAAGATACCGGAAAATGATAAATAACGACAAAGGCCCCTTAGGAATGAGGGGCCTTTGATTCCTGGACAAGAACTGCCGTCCTTCACTAGTATCAGGAAACTAAAAATATTTCTTGTATACATCAAAAAGTTTTGATATATTAACTGTATGGAGAATATGAAAATAGCTCAAGCATTAAGTGACCCTATTCGCTATAAGATTATGATGATGCTGGTACGCAGTGATACTTCCTGCTGTTCGGTTATTAGCGATAGCCGCCAAGGATCTCTTATGGGATTATGTAATTGTGAGCTAATGAATGAGTTGGGTATGATTCAATCACGAGTATCATATCACATGAAAGAACTTGTTGAAACCGGATTGGTTAATGAAGAACAACGAGGAAAATGGAAATACTATTATGCCAATACTCAGAAGTTATTAGATTTTATTTATCATCTAAAACAGGATTTTAACTTGGAGTAAACTACTTCTAATTATTTCGACTTATCATATCAACAAATTTTGATGAATCTATTCTCAGGAAAAGATACACTTATTAAAAAAATATCAGGAGGGATTTTTGTGACAGAGGATATTAGAGAGATTGTGCGTCAAAAGTATGCCGAAGCCATAACTCAAAAAAAAGGATGTTGTGGTGATGGAACTAATGCTATGAACTGTTGCTGCGGAGGACCATCAGGTCAAGTTGATATTATTACGAGTGATTTATACAATTCAATTGATCTCGAAGGATTGCCGGAAGATATGATAGCGGCATCTTTTGGTTGTGGAAATCCTACTATGCTGGCAGAATTGCAGGCCGGAGAAGTTGTGCTTGACCTGGGCAGCGGTGCAGGGTTAGATGTACTTCTTTCAGCAAAACGGGTAGGTCCTGAGGGAAAAGCCTACGGTTTGGATATGACAGACGAAATGCTGGCTGAGGCTAAAGCTAACCAAGCTAGGACGGGCATAGCCAATGCTGAGTTCTTAAAAGGAAATATTGAGAATATTCCTTTACCAGACAACACGGTGGATGTAATTATATCTAATTGTGTTATAAACCTTTCCGCTGATAAGAACCAAGTTCTACATGAAGCACATCGAGTGCTAAAACCTGGTGGCCGGATCGCTGTAGCGGATATAGTATTAACCAAACCGCTGCCACCGAAAATTCAGCAAGATTTAATGGCCTGGGCTGGTTGTGTGGCAGGGGCGTTGATGATGGAAGAATACCGGGAGAAATTAAAATCAGCCGGTTTCGTTGATGTTGATATTGAAATCACCAGAACGTATGACTTTTCCAGCAGTGAGGGTAAGGCATTGTTGCCAGACCTATCTCCGGCAGAATTAGGCGATGTAAACGGGGCTGTTGTCAGCGCCTTTATTCGCGCGAAAAAATAAGACATTCACTAAACAGTTCTTGCTGGTTGGTTGAAAATTATTTGAAAGTGTTGGCAAACATTCATGTGATAATTATACTAACCATAACATATTAATTAAGCAAGATACTAGGAAATATAAAACTAGGGTTTGACCAGACATACTGGAGACCAAGTTGCATTGTAAAAACATGCCAACCTGGTCTTCTTTTTTGCCAGGAGATGGATTAATAAAAGGAGGTTTTAGAGCTGTTAGCTTTATTTCAAATTCAAAGGAGGAAAGAAAAATGAGTTTGGAAAGATACTTATTTACGTCAGAATCAGTAACCGAAGGTCACCCGGATAAGCTAGCTGATTTAGATTTCTGACAGTATACTTTAATGAAAAGCAGCTGACCCTATATACGAAGAAACTGGAATTCTGGGCTACACCTCCGATCTGGAAGTATTAAATGAAAAGTTGTTTAACTGGATCTGCCAGGATAAATCCGAATAGGTATAATCAGGTTTTAACACTATGGAGGATATGGATCGCCTGGCTAGTGTACTTAAAAGTTCCATTAAACGGCTGAAAATATAACCTACTCACAATACCAAATACAAAACGCAGAACAGTATTATCCGTTGCTGATATAGAATATCGCTATACAGATAGCTGCTAAAGCTACTACTATTCCCCATACTTTGGTGCTAACCCAAAACCGATTCATCTTCTGACTAGTTTCCGGCAACAGCTCGCCCCGGGAAAGCCATAGGCTCATTCCTACTGCCAGCAGTATAAACAGTACACTGGTCAGATGAGCCGGGGTAATATTGTATAGAATTACCGGATTGGTTCTAAAAAACTCTAGAATAAATCTAATTCCAGCGTAGCCAGACAGATAGTATACAAAAATTTGCCCTGAATATTTTTGTCTATCCCGCTTTCCCCACAGGTATATAAATAAACCTAGATCCAATATAGTTTCATATATCTGTACCGGATGAACTATTTGTCCTTGTAAATTAATTCCCCACGGCCATGCCTTAGACATAACCCGGCCATAAACGTCACATCCCACCCGGGCTATTCCTTGAGCTAATAATGCAACCGGAGCCAAGAGATCAGCGACAGGCCAGAAAGGAATCTTAAACCGCCTGGTATACCAAAAACCTGCGACAGCCGCACCTATAATACCTCCATGTATAGAAAGGCCTCCCTCATTTATTCGGATAATATCGAAAAGATGCTGCCAATAAAATACCGGATTATAAAATAAGACATAAAAAATGCGTGCTCCAACAATGCCAGCTAGTAATAAAATTATAAAAAGAGTATCTATCGTATTCGCATCCATATTACTCCTTTTAGTTTCTCGACCGGTCAACCAAAAAGCTGCCAATACCCCCATCGCTATACTGACGCCGAAGGTGTAGATTGGCATCGGTCCCAGATGGAAAAGTATTCTTTCCATTCAATCAACCCCTTGTTATTAATCATTATTACTTCCAAAGCTGATTTCTCTTAGCTTAGGTCAATAAATGGTGCATACATAACCCACCATTTTTCAATAAAACTTAACCGCTTGTGCAAAGCACCAAGCGGTTAGTCTCTTCTTTATCCTGATAAGTTAGTTCATTGTCATTGGAGCATTGGAAGCCATTAGCAAGCCTGGATCCAGCATACCAAATATCATAGCGATATGGGCTACTACCAGAAAAATGCCAACGAAAGTGGCATGCAGTTTAAGTTTTTCAATTTCATCTTTGTTTTTACCAATGATACCAAGTTCAAGCAAGGTTATTCCCGCAAATGGAATTAATCCAGAAAGATAAAATCCCACCGCGATTATGTCAAAAGGACCACGCCACCCACCTGATACAGTCAAAGGAATAACCGCATTTATAAGCAGGTAAATAAAAACACCGGAAAAATAGAATCCTGCTATAAGACCAGCTATCTTGTTAACCATCCTGGCTCCGCATACCAGGTTACGGGTAAAAAGAATTATTAGTTCGGTAATAGCCAAAGTCTCTGCCAGAATTACTGGTATAGCCATGAACAAAATTAAGTTCCAGGGCTGATGTGTAGCCAGTAGTTCCATGTAATGGGTCATTGCAGCCATCACTCATCCTCCTTAAAATAATAGATTTCCTATATGTTTAATTGTATATAATTTTGTGAAGATTTTATGAAGATTAATTCGGATATAAAATTTTTTGTATCATAATGATAAGATCTAGCTGAATGTTCTATTTAGTTATTCATGATCGTCAAAAGATTACCAGCGGATAGCTTGAAAAATAAAATATAGATATTTGTTGTGATGTTCAGAGATGCAGTGAAAAGCTGCTTTTTTTATGAAGTTATTGTGTTCTTCATAAAATCTCCATAAGTATTAAATACAATTATTCCTATTAAAATACTATTAATTTAGGAGGAGTTGCATTTAATGAACTACCCAAAAAAACCAATTAAAACAATCATTATTTCCTTGTCACTATTGTTAGTGACATTCTTGTTTGCTACCAATACTTTGGTGGCAGCCGAAACAACAAATCTAGAGCAAGACACCGGCCCTTATCATGTGATTCTAGAAAACAAACCGGAAAACCTTATAGCCAATGAAGCAGAAACAATAATAATAATTGTCAAAAATAAGGCTACCGGACAAGCGGTTGTCGGTGCCAAAGTGATCATGAAAGAATCAATGATGGACAACAACAGTGACACTAATAGCAAAAGCAGCAACATGAGTGGAATGGACAAGTCTTCAGGTATGGATACAGCATATGGTACGGTCATGCATGAACAGTCTGCCATGGATATGGAACCAGGCACTTATATGGCGGATATAACCTTTAAGCAAGCTGGACAATGGGATCAATCTTTTAGTATCGATTCGTCTTTGGGTCAAAGCATTGTCAATTTTCCAATTAGTGTAGGTAAATCCGGACCGAATTTCGTTCTTATTGGCATTGTAGCAAGTTTAGTTGTTATTGCTGGAATTATTGCTTCAATAATAAAGAAAAAGAAATACGCTGAAACTGGAGGAACTTTATAATGTCTTCTGAAAAACAACCCACTAATTTACTTAATAATACTTTGCTCAAACGTTTCCTAAAAAGCAATTGGTACCCTCAGATTTTCCAATTGATGGCCTTGTTTGTTTTTGCAATCGTAATGGTAGAAGCTTTAGCCGGACCCTTGGATCCAAGTGAAAACTTCGCTACTGCCGCCACGTGGATTATTTGGTTTCCTCTATTACCTTTGCTCTTTTTCCTGTTTGGTAGGTTTTGGTGTTCAATTTGCCCGTTTTCCTGGATTAGCGACATAACCCAAAAGCTGTTTGGGGCTAACCTAAAGGTTCCTAACTTTATCCGAAGGTACGGGCTCTGGATAATTGATATTGTCTTCATCTTTATAACTTGGTCTGACCACATTTGGGGGATAGTGGAGTCTCCCCGGGGCACAGGGGTCGTCTTAACTTTACTTTTCGGTGGTGTTATGATAACGGGTATGTTTTTCGAGCGTCGTACCTGGTGCCGTCACATCTGTTTTCTAGGTGGTGTGTCTAGTAACTATTCGCGAGCCGGTATGTTGGAGCTGCGAGCCAATAAGGACATATGCCGAAATTGTAAAACCAGGGATTGTTATAAGGGGAATGATAAAGCAACTGGATGCCCTATGTTTGAATTTCCAATGGTTATGGAAACCAACGCAAATTGTAATCTATGTGCGAATTGTATCAAGACTTGTCCTCATGATTCTATAAGGATTTCCCCTCGCATACCTACCAGTGAATTCTGGTCGCAGACTAGAGCACACTTTGAGGAATCTTTTTTAGCGATTGTACTTGTAGGTATTGTATTTGTACAAAATATTACGATGCTGGACGTTTATTCGTCATTTCTCAAGTGGGTAGAGCAATTATTAGGTATTAGTAACGTTAATGTGGCATTTACGATCCTATTTATTTTGGCTATGGCTGCTCCAGTAATACTAATTTTTACCGCTACAGCTTTTTCAAAAAGATTTACCGGTGAGACGCTAGCCAATGCTTTTGCAAGGTTTGGTTACGCAGTAATTCCACTTGATCTCGCTGGCATGTTGGCACACAATTTATTCCACATCTTAGCAGAAGGGAAGGCAATATACTTTACTTTAATGGGCTTATTCGGAATGCACATGGAAGGATCAATGGCATTGGTCTCAGATCCGACGATTCAGATAATGCAATACTTTTTAGTAGTCGCTGGAACTTTCGGCTCCCTTTACACTGCTTATAGGATTGCCAGAAATAACTATGGTGTAAGTAAAGCTTTATCGGTATCTATGCCTTATTTTGTTATCATCCTTATATTCGGTGTCGTAAACTTTCTTGCCTTTACGGTAAGAATGGGGCTGCGTATGTAACTTTAAAACTCGTAGCATAACTAAAAGGGGTAGTTAACGGACAAACTACCCCTTTATATAAACTCAATTACAAAAATGTTAAAGCTGAATAATATAAATAGATTTATCTTCCTTCTTAAATACTTGTCAGATTTGCTTTGATTCCGAAAGAGGGTACTACAAGCAAATAGGTGAATATTTGGTTTGCCAAAACTGCGGGTAGGCAACCCACCATTTCTACTATCGATGTTAGAAGTGACAATTAGAGACCTTTACCCAATCCCTCATTTTTTTAATTATCAGAATAATTACCAAGCTTTCATCACAAGCTTCTATTATAAATATTTTGGTATGGAAGTTTTTTTATCTACATGGAGGTGATGAAATGATGGGACAATATATGATGGGATATGGTGGCGGAATATACTGGTTATGGATGTTTATAATGATGCTGGCTATGGTAGCTGGGTGGATTATATTACTGCTGGCACTGTGGAGAATAATGACGGCCAACCAGTCTATAGCACGCAGTGTTGAAGAAATAGCAAAAAAATCGGCGTCACATCCGCCAGAATAATTCATCAAAGTAACGACCTCGGATCATTTTTGATCCGAGGTCGTTCTAGTACAAGTAGGTCTTATGCCAATCCACCTTTTTCTACATATATAGTGTAGGTCCCATCATTATTATTTACCACCTGGATTACTTTGTGTCCTTCATCTTTTATACTTCGGGGGACATTTTGAATCGGTTCACCTTCGTTCATTCTAATCTCCAGAATCTGTCCATTCTCTAGTTCTTCCAGGGCTACCTTGGCTTTGACAAATGTAATCGGACACACCACATCACATATATCTACAAAATCATCTGCTTTATATTCACTCATTTTAAGACCTCCTCCAAGTCCTCTTGCAGTAAATCCCATCCTACTCGATCCAGGGTACTTCCAAACCGTTCACCCTGTTTGCCGTATTTTTCGAAAAAAGCCAGGGTGCTGTCTATAATTTCAAATAACTTTTCAATAGAAAAGATAATTGGCAGCAGCTGGCTGCCTACAGCAATCTTATTTCCGAAGCGTCCCCCGAAAGATAAAATGAATCCGCTTTCTCCTTGCCAGGCTTCGGCAGGGCAGGATTTTACGCAGCGTCCGCAGTAATTGCAGCCGCTTTCTTCAAAAGCCAGGCTCTGGTCATCCTTATTGATACTAATAGCTTGTACAGGACATACCGCTTCACATAAACCGCAAAAGCTGCATTCCGTTCCATTCCATTCAGGCTTCAGTCCGCCTTTAATTCCCAGGTCATTCTCTTCAGCCTTGAGGCAATTGTTCCGGCATCCGGTAATACCAAATTTAAATTTATGCGGGAGATCTCTGGCGAAATATCTTTCATCTAATTTTTGTGCTAATGCAGTTGTGTCAATCAAACCGCTGGGGCATATAGCATTACCCTGGCAGGCGGTGATGGTTCTCACCCGTGGGCCGCATGCCCCGGTTTCTAAACCGGCCTGAGCCAGTTCCTGTTTTACTATATCTATATCTTCGAGTTTAATAAACGGAATCTCAATGCCCTGCCGGGAAGTCAGATGTACATATCCGTGCCCATATTTTTGGGAGATTTCATAAACAGCTGTTAATTGTTCAGATTTTATTTGTCCGCCAACAATCCTTAACCGCATGGAAAAGTTGCCTGGTTGAACCTGCCGCATAAAGCCGCCTTTTTTTAGTTCCTTGTAATCCACTCCACCCATTTTATTCTCCTCCAATAATTAATTCTTCAGCCGATACATGTTGGTTAACAATATTGAAGCCCTTTAAAACAACTTTATCTTTATCCATTAATGACATAATTAAATAGCTTTTAGCGGGGTCAAAAGCCAGTCTTATATCCTCTTGTGAAGGCCGGGCCGGAGTGGCCGGATGACTGTGAAAGTTTCCCAGTAAAACCCAACCGTTGGCTCTCATATCTTTCACCGCACTTAATTGTTCTTTGGGATCCATGGAAAAGTGCTCCGGGCTGTGATCAACGTTGGTGAGAAAATAAACTTTCTCAACTGATTTTTGTCCATGTTCAATTCTTCCCGCCAGTAAACCGCAGGCCTCGTTGGGAAGTTCATTAAAGCAATGATCCAACATATCTTTATAATAGTACTTATCTAAAACAATCATTTAATCACCTGCTGTCTTCAGGTCGCATGGTGCCTGCTCATAATCCTGCAAATGGTCAATTGTAGGTTTCTCACCGCAAACCTGACAGCTTTTGCGCCAGGAAATTCTAACTTTTCTGAATTCCATTTTTAAGGCATTATAAGTAAGCAGATATCCATTTAAGAGTTCTCCAATACCCAGGATATATTTTATAGCCTCAGTTGCCTGAATGGTCCCGATAATTCCACCCATTACCCCCAGAACACCGGCCTGACTGCAGGTAGGAACAGCATCCGGCGGGGGCGGATCTTTGAAAACGCAGCGGTAACAGGGCCCTGCTCCGGGAATATAGGTCATGGTTTGGCCTTCAAATCTGATTATCCCGGCATGAGAAAAAGGTTTTGCCAAAAGTACACAAGCATCATTAATGAGAAATTTAGCCGGGAAATTATCGGTTCCATCAATTATAAAATCATATTCCTGATCTTTAATGATATCCGTAATGTTATTAGAGCTGACCCATTCTCTGTAGGTAACTACATTAACGTCACTATTCATTTCATTAATTGTTTCTTTGCCGGAAAACACTTTAGGTTTGCCTACATCTCTATTTAAGTGAATAATCTGCCTTTGCAGATTGGATAAATCCACATTATCAAAATCAACCAGGCCGATAGTACCGATTCCTGCGGCAGCCAAATACAGAGCAGCAGGTGCGCCCAAGCCTCCGGTACCAATAATAAGAACTTTGGAATTCAATAGCTTGCTTTGCCCTTTAGCACCCACATCTTTTAGAATAATATGCCGCGAATATCTTTCCAATTGCTGATTTGTTAAGTTCATTTGCTTCCACCGCCCATGTAATAAAGAAACTCAATCTCATCACCGGCATTAATTACTTTTAATGCGAATTGGTCATGTTCTATGATTTCGTCATTGATTTGCACAGTAACGTAATCCGGCATCTCGACCTTTTGCATGATCAATAACTCTTCCACGGTGACCGCCTGTTCCAATGTCACATCTTCTCCGTTAATTACAACCTTCATGTGCAGCCCTCCAGCTTTTTAAATAATTTTTAATGTTCAAACTAGATATTATAATCTTCCTCAGGTATTTCGGATGTATTGCTAAATTTGATCTGCCGGTACTTCATAAAATCCATCCACTTGTTGGCAAATGCAGCCAATCTGTTACCAACACCAGCGTTTTCATATTCATTAACCAGCTTAGTGAAAGCTTCCTGACTATCAACTTTTATATAGGCACCATTAGTATCGAGAACTGGAACTGAACTGAAGTTATATTCTTTAAATTTTACAATTGCATCCAACCGGGACTTCCTTATCCTGGCAGCCAGACACGATTTAAAATCAACCACATCGAAATTATCCGGGTAACAATAGGTATCTCCGGTTACCGGGACCACGCTGCCATTCTCAAAAATGTGCGGTTTACCGGCTGCTATGGAGAGACTTCCTGCTGATAAAATGAAATAGTATTCATCAAAGCAGGTTACAATTATTTCAGCATTATCGCCGGATAGCTTGCTGGCCGTCTGTACCCCTTTTTCCCGGCCTGAAACTATACCGCCACCGCTGACATCATATCCGTCTATAAGTACGAATCGACCGGTATGAGGGTTATTCTTAAACTCATCAAAGCTGATATTTTCTTTGGTTTTAATAGTAACTTCTGCGACCCCATTGATTTTAACTTCGCTGGCATTTTCGATAGCATCAAGAGTGGCGGCTTCGATTACCTTGCTGATTGAAATAACCTCACATTCCTGTTCCTGGGTAGCCAGCTTAAGTTTGTACTTTTTACCTTTAACAAGAGAATTCTTCCCCATCCAAAACAGGTTGGCCTTGAAGGTATCAGCAACCAGCGGCGGTTGCTGTTTGTGGGTGATTATTTCTCCCCGCTGGTTGAAAAACTCATCTTCAACCGTAATACCGATTGACATACCAGCATTGACAGTATCATGTTTATCCCTGTCTACCCAGTATTCAATAGATTTAACCCGGGTTAGCTTATTGCTGGGTGATATTAGGATCTCATCTCCGACATTTAAGGTACCGGATTCGATACGGCCGGCAATAATTCTTCGGTTGTCAAACTTATAAACATCCTGGATAGGAAACCGCAGGGGTTTATCCTCTAATCCTTTTTCTTTTTCAAAAAGGTCTATAGCTTTTAGAATCGGTTCACCTTTATACCAGGGCATTCTAGCTGAGTTATTCGTAATATTCTCACCATAGAAGGCCGAAATCGGGATATATTTTAGGGGATAAACATGCAGGTTGTTGAGAAATCTATTCATTTCCCGGCGTATTTCATTAAATTTATCCTCTTCATAGTCTATAAGATCCATTTTATTGACTATTACATAAACCTTTTGAATTCCCAGCAAAGATAAAATATATCCATGCCTTTTGGATTGCTCCTGAACGCCTTCCCGGGCATCGATTATAAGCAGTGCAGCTTCAGCGCTGGCTGCACCGGAAATCATATTTTTAAGGAATTCCTTATGTCCGGGTGCATCAATGATTACATAATCCCGTTTTTCGGTAAAAAATTGAAGCTGGGTTGTGTCAATAGTTATATTTTGTTTTTGTTCTTCTTCAAATGCATCCAGCAAATAGGCATATTCGAAAGGTTTGCCCTTCTCTTTGCAAACCTTTTGTACCCGGTCAATCTTCCCTTGTTGAATTGATTTGGTATCGTATAATAGTCTGCCTATAAGCGTTGATTTTCCATGGTCCACATGTCCCACTACTACTATTTTCAAAGTTTCTCTATCATTTGCCATTGTGTAACCTCCGGATGAATTTTTGATGTCTCTATAATTGCTTACATATATCCGTCTTTGCGTAGTTTTTGCATTGCGTAAGCATCTTCCTGGTCCTGGGCTCTGCCTGCTCTTTCACTTATTTGAGTGTTCTTTAATTCTTCAATTATTTGCTCAATTGTCGTGGCATTGGAATCTATCTTGCCAGTGCATGGTGCACAGCCCAGGCTTCTGTACCTTTTGCCGTTTTTGGCAAAATACAAATCAATTAAAGGAATTTTCTCCCGGCCAATGTAGGCCCAAATATCAATTTCATTCCAATGCAGCAGTGGATGAACTCTTATATGATTTCCCCGGGGAAAATCAGTTTTAAATTGATCCCAGAGCTCAGGCGGCTGGTTGGTATAATTCCATTCAGAATCTTTATTTCTTTCACTGAAGACTCTCTCTTTGGAACGGGAGCCTTCTTCATCCCTTCTTATACCCAATATCAGACCTTCAAACTCATATTGGGTGACAACCTGTTGCAGAGCCTCAGTTTTTAAAGCCCGGCAGCATTCTAATCGCCCCTTCTCCGGTCCCATACCTGCCTTTAAAGCTTCCTGATTGCTGTGGACAATAAGATCAAGGTTATATTCTTTGGCCATTCTATCACGGTAGGCAATCATTTCAGGGATCTTATAAGTTGTATCCACATGAATTAATGGAAACGGTGAATGACCGAAAAATGCCTTTTTAGTCAGCCATAATAATACTGTGGAATCCTTGCCAATTGACCACAGCATGCCTAATTTGCCGAACTTCTTGTATGCCTCCCTTAAAATAAAAATACTTTGTGCTTCCAATTGGTCTAAATGATCCATAATTCTCCTCCTAGTACTGGTTTGCTTTATTCCTGCTAACAGTTATTACTTTTTCCTGTTCGGATGGTTTAGTAAAAATCCAATTAATCTTTTCTCCGTCATATGTGGTACGAAGTATAGTACCCCTTCCCCCCAGGTCAGCTCCCAAGAAGAAGCTAATAGCACCAAAACTGCATTCCTTCAGGCAAGCAGTACATCCCCAGCAATCCCGGGGATAACGGTTAAACGTCTTTCCGGCTTCATCCTTATAAAGAAGACTTCCCGGGCATACATTACGGCATTTACCGCAGCCGGTGCATTTTTCACGATAAATCCTGATGCTCATATATCTCATCCCTTTTTACCAAATCTCTTAACACTATCTTAATTTCTCCTTCCTCTAAACGGGAGTTGACATATTTTAGCCAGTGTTCATCATCCTTACGGGGATAATCAGTATTTTCCTGAAAACAGCGCCACCTGGTTTCCCTGCGGGCCTGTAGATGCTTAATCAAGCTTTCGCATATATTAAGACGGTCAATTAATTCATAAATATGCATGAGCTCATGGGTATCACCGGCTCTTAAGTTCTCGCTGATAGTCAGCAATTCGTTAATATACTTTTCCGCCAATCCCAGCTTATAAGAGTTAAATGCATAACCAGAGGAAATTCCGCCGGCGTACTCATCCATAACCTTTTGCATGGCTTCTTCGATTTCTTCTGTTTTGTAGAGGCTAGGAGCGGCATTTAGAAACCGATTTACTTCCTGAAGCTTCTGTTTAATTACCAACTCATCAATGTCGGTACAGTCCCAATCTTTAATATATTTCAGTGCTGACAGGGCAGCTATTTCACCCTCTGCCAGGCACCCGGTTACATATTTCTGAGGACTGCCTCCGGCTACATCTCCAGCCGCATATAACCCTGCTATTGTTGTGGCTCGATTAGTATCCACCCAATATCCGCTGGCCGTATGACCTCCTACTATATAAGGTTCAGTACCCTCGATTTCGACATTTTCCAGGGCAGGTCCGCGGCCATTTTCCATCCATTTCAAGGTTTGTGCCGGAGCCATGTTCAGATAGGCCTTAAATAATTCATCTTCCTGCTTTTCATTGATACCGACTGTCTTAAGAAAGCAGGGGCCACTGCCATTCAGGTTTTCGGCCACGGTTGAAAATACCCGTATATGGGTTTTAGGCATACCATATTTTCTGTCGTAATCTTCACCCCGGCTATTTACCTGTGCTGCACCTACTCCTTGAGCAATTGTCCCGGTAGGAGCAATGGTGTCTTTACACCTTAGTGCGATAAACCGCATTTCAAATGTAGTCATCTCTGCACCAGCTCTGATACCCATGGCGTAACCAGCCCCGGTATTGAATGGGCAGTACCACATTTTATGCCTGGAGAACCCCGGATTATTGGGTTTATATAGGCCCGCAGCTCCCCCGGCAGCACAAATAACCGCCTTGGACTTAATTACATAAAATATATTTTCGTCAATCGAGAAACCGTAGGCACCGGCAATTTTCCCATTTTTATGGATATAGTCAATAATATTTACCCGGTTGAGAATCGTAATATTAGGCTTATCCTCAACTGCCCGGGCCAGTAACGGCTTAATATTTTCACCGTTAATTTTTATATTTCTATTTCCTCGAGTTGCATACTCGCCATTTTCGTCCTTTTGAATAACTAAACCCAAGCTCTCCATTTTGTGAGTTACTTTGTTTAATCTTTTCGCCAGGCTGTAAACCAGATCTTCCCGCACCAAATTCTCGGAGTCGTTTATAACATAATCTAAGTAGTCTTCAGGTGTTTGCCCCTTTACAATATAAGCGTTCAAAGCATTAACTCCGGCAGCCAGGCAGCCGCTTCGCTTAATATTAGCCTTTTCAGCAATGATGACCTTAGCACCTGAATTTTCCGCTATGGTAATAGCAGCAAAACAACCGGCCGTACCGCCTCCAATTATGAGAATATCTGTTTCGAGAATTTTAAGATTTAAATCCAAAACACTCTACCTACTTTCAACCAAGTTTTCACTTCCGTAATTCAGCCATATTTTACTTTTATCATGGTATTACTAGGGTATTGCTATAAAAAAATGATGTAATCTTAAATTGTATAGTCTTCAGGTATAAAGACCTTAAAATTTCTGGGTCTTACATAAACCTTTTGCTTATCCTTCAGTTTAAGTTCCTGGTGCACCTCGCGGCTGATTTCAACCTCAATATAATCTCCATTGTCCAGTCTCTTCAATTCAAGGCATACCGTCGGACCGACAGCCCTAATAAAAAATACCTCGGCTTCAATAAATTTGGATCCATCTGGTTTAAGCTTAATCTCAATATCGTGCGGGCGTATATAACTTACTACATCCTTATTCTTGGCACCCATATGCTCCTCCGGTGCATCAACTTTTATTGAACCCAGTTCGATCTTGCCGTCATGTATTCTGCCATGAAAAAGATTAACATTGCCTAAAAAGTTATAAACAAACGGGTTGGCCGGATTATCATATACCTCCTCTGGTGTACCCATCTGTTCAATAGTACCTTCATGCAAAATTATAATCCTGTCCGCCACATCAAGCGCTTCCCCCTGATCATGGGTAACGAAAACACTGGTTATAGGGTATTCATCATGTAACTTCCTGAGCCATCTGCGTAATTCTTTCCTGACCTTGGCATCCAAAGCTCCAAATGGTTCGTCAAGTAATAAGACCTTGGGTTCTACCGCTAAAGCCCTGGCTAAAGCTATTCTTTGGCGTTGGCCGCCGGAGAGCTGAGCAGGATAGCGCTTGGCCAATCCCTCCATCTTAACCAAAGATAGGAGTTCATGCACCTTCTGGTTAATTACTTCTTTACCGGGCCTTAGCTTGGAAGGTCTGACTTTTAACCCAAAAGCTATATTTTCGAAAACATTCATATGCTTAAAAAGGGCATAATGCTGGAATACGAATCCCACCTTTCTGTCCTGGGTACTTTTGTCGGTGTTATCTTCACCATCAAAAATAATGCTTCCTGTATCTGATGTTTCAAGTCCGGCAATAATTCTTAAAAGAGTCGTCTTACCTGAACCCGAAGGTCCCAGTAGTGCAACTAGTTCACCTGTATTTATCTTTAAGCTGATATCGTTTAGTGCCTTGAATGAATCAAAGGTCTTAGTAATATTGGAAATCTCAATACTCATAGCCTATCCTCCACCTTAATTACATAACCGACATTTTATCTTGCTGCTTAATTTTCCAATCCACAATGTTCTTAATAATTAGATTTAAAATTGCAATTATGGTTAAAAGTGATGCTACTGCGAAAGCCGCAGTAAATTTATATTCGTTGTACAATATTTCTACATGGAGAGGTATCGTATTGGTTAGGCCCCTTATGTGTCCGGACACAACCGAAACTGCGCCGAACTCTCCGGCAGCTCTCGCCGTAGTAAGCATACCCCCATATAAAAGTGCCCATTTCACATTGGGCAGAGTTATAAGCAGGAAAGTTTTCCACCCGCTTGCTCCCAGCGTAAGTGCTGCTTCCTCTTCTGCAGTTCCCTGAGCCTCCATTAAAGGTATCAGTTCTCTTGCCACAAAAGGAAGGGTTACAAATAACGTTGCCAATATAATACCGGGCGGTGCAAAAATTATCTGTATATTCCAGGCGTTTAATTGCGATGCTAAAAGACCATGGGTCGTACTAAAAAGCAAAACAAATATAAGTCCTGCTACAACCGGTGAAATTGAAAATGGCAAATCAATAAAAGTTATTAATAAATTTTTACCCTTAAATCTGAATTTTGCCACCGCCCAGGCAATGGTCAGACCAAATAAAGTATTTATCGGAACAGCGATCCCTATAGTAAGGAGAGTGAGCTGTATGGCTTTCAGAGCCATAGGATCACTAATGGATGCAAAATATAACTTTACCCCTTGATCAAAAGCTTTTACAAACACTGAAATCAGCGGAACCAAAAGTATTACGGTAAAAAATATTAAGGCAGCACTAATAAGAATAATGTGCACAGCTTTTGCGCCGCTCCTTGCAGGGCTGTGTTTTATTGTTTCCTTTTTTATTTGGCAGGAAAAATTTTCAGTCATTTTATCACCCCTAAACTGCCTTTTCTCTGTTGCTCACCCACCACTGGGTAATATTAATAAATAACAGCATGATAAACGAAATAATCAGCATTATCGCTGCAATGGCGGTAGCACCTGCGTAATCATATTGTTCAAGCTTGGTTCTAATTAACAAAGGTGTTATTTCGGTTTGCATGGGCATATTTCCAGAAATAAAAACAACCGATCCATATTCACCCAAAGCCCTGGCAAAAGCCAGAGCAAAACCGGTTATAATTGCTGGGAGTAGCGCAGGTATAATAATTTTGCAAAAGGTCTGAAACCTGGTTGCCCCAAGGCATGCAGCGGCTTCTTCAGCCTCGTGGTCAAAGCTTTGTAAAACCGGTTGGACCGTTCTTACTACAAATGGAAAGCTTATAAAAATCAAAGCTAATGTTATTCCCAAAGGAGTATATGATATCTTTATTCCCAGTGGGGTAAACAGCTTTCCTATCCACCCGGTTTGCGCATACAGAGTGGTGAGTGTAATACCTGCAACAGCAGTAGGTAAGGCAAAGGGTAAATCAATTAAGCCATCTATAATTCTTCGCCCCGGGAATGAATATCTTTCCAGAACCCATGCCATAAGAAGTCCAAAAATTGAATTCACAACAGCCGCCAGTAAAGAGGTACTAAAAGATACTCTTAAGGAAGCCAGTACTCTTGGGGAAGAAACTATTTCCCAAAATGCTTTCCACCCCATGTTTGAGCTGTTAATAAAAACCATGGAAACAGGAATTAAAACCAGCAAGCTAAGGTATATCAAGGAAAAACCCATCGTGATACCAAATCCCGGTATGACGCTAGGCTGTTTTAACCTAAGCGGTTTAATTATAGAGTTCATAAATCCACCTCAAAAAAAAATAGTGGAACGGTTCCCAGTCTATATCGGTAAACACGTTAGAACCGTCCCGCTTTATTACTTATTCATCTTATTTCTTGGTGTAAATTTGGTCGAATATACCGCCATCAGCAAAGTGTTCCTGTTGGGCCTTATTCCAGCCGCCAAAAACATCGTCTATAGTAAAGAGATTAACCTTAGGAAACTGTGAAGCATATTTTTTGGCTACCTTCTCATTCCGGGGTCTATAAAAGTTCTTGGCAGCTATTTCCTGACCTTTTTCACTATACAGATATTGCAGATAAGCTTCAGCAACTTTTCGGGTTCCCTTTTTGTCTACAACCGAATCAACAACGGCCACAGGGGGTTCAGCTAATATACTTATTGAAGGAACCACAATTTCGTATTTATCCGTATTTTTCGAGTCCTTGGTGGAGAGTAACGCTTCATTTTCCCACGCGATAAGTACATCGCCAATGCCTCTCTCAGTAAAGGTTACCGTTGAATCGCGAGCTCCTGAATCAAGTACCGGTACATTTTTATATAAGGCTTTAACAAATTCCCGGGCTTTAGCTGCATCGTTTCCATTGTTTTTAAGCGCATAGCCCCAGGCGGCAAGGTAATTCCAGCGAGCGCCGCCGGAAGTTTTAGGATTAGGGGTAATTACTGATACTCCAGGCTTCATTAAGTCGTTCCAGTCCTTTATGTTTTTGGGGTTCCCCTTTCTCACCAGGAAAACGATTGTCGATGTATAAGGGGTGGAATTGTTGGCTAAACGTTTCTGCCAATCTTTATTTATAATTTCTTGATTCTTATTGATAGAATCAATATCATATGCCAAAGCAAGGGTTACAACATCTGCCTGCAAACCATCCAATACCGCTCTGGCCTGTTTACCTGATCCACCGTGTGACTGTTCAATTGTAACATCCTGCCCGGTTTTTTCTTTCCAATATGCTGCAAAGGCAGTATTGTATTCCTGGTAAAGTTCACGGGTGGGATCATAGGAAACATTAAGAAGGCTAACCGGTTTAGTATCTTTTGATTTATTTGACTGTTGGGTAGTTTTACCGCAGCCTGCAACTGAAAACAGGATCGAAATTACCAGCAGCCCTATTAAGCTTTTTAATACCAATCTTCTTCTCTTAAATCTTTCCAAATTAAACTCTCCTCTAAATTTTTTTCCAGGGGGTTTAATTAAATATGTTTTCAACACATTTTTATTGACTATGAACTATAATTATAATTACGGGCGGTTTACTTGGTTTTGGCTTATTTTTTAACCCTCCATTAATATGGAGGGTTTTTTGATAACTTGTTATTTAATTTTTAGTAAGATCACCAACAGTAATCGGGTAATCTCTTAAAAAGCAGGCACACAGGAACCCTGATATTTACTTTCCAAGAATTTCTTTACTTCAGCAGATTGAAGAGCTTTGCCCAGCTTTTTAATAGCCGCATTATTCTTGTCTTCAGGTCTTACCACCAGTACGTTGGCAAATGGCGAATCCTTGGGTTCCATAAATATGGAATCTTTAACCGGATTAAGTTTAGCTTCTATAGCGTAGTTACTGTTAATAACGCAGATATCAGCATCATCCAAAGTCCGGGGAAGCATGGCAGCATCCATCATGGTGATTTTTAGGTTTTTAGGATTTTCTGCAATATCATTTATTGTAGCAGTTACCCCAACACCGTTTTTAAGTGTTATTAATTTGGCTTTTTCCAAAACCATCAAAGCTCGGCCGCTGTTACTAGCATCATTGGGAATACCAACCGTAGCCCCGTCTGTAAGCTCGCTGAGATCCTTTATCTTTTTGGAATATACCCCCATTGGTTCATTATGAACCTTCACTACCCACTGAAGATTGGCATTATTATTCTTGTTATAATCCTCCAGGTAGGGTATGTGCTGGAAGAAGTTAGCATCTATTTGTTTATCCTTAAGTGCCGGATTCAATTGCGCATAATCCGTAAATACCTTTATTTCCAGATCAATGTTTTCTTTGGCCAGAATTGGTTTAACAACTTCGAGAATTTCCGCATGTGGTTTAGCAGTTGCACCGACAACTAGTTTTACCTTTTCGGGTTGTGGAGAATTCTTTTCTGTGTTGGCAGATTTAGTCCCGCATCCGGCTAATAAACCAATAAACAAAACGAAGCAAATCGCAGGTATCAGTATTTTTTTCAATTAAATTGCCCTCCCCTTAAAACTAGTCTTCCTGGAAAAGAACCGTAGACAGGTATCTTTCACCAGTATCAGGCAATAGAGCTACAATCTTCTTACCTTTATTCTCCGGTCTTAAGGCCAATTGAGTAGCAGCCCAGACAGCAGCTCCGGAGGAAATACCAACCAAGAGGCCTTCGTGTTTAGCAAGTGTGCGGGAAGTGGCAAAGGCATCATCGTTCTGTACTTTGATAATTTCATCAATTATATTAGCGTCGAATACGTCGGGAACAAAACCTGCACCTATACCCTGTATCTTATGAGGACCGGGCTTGCCGCCGGATAAAACCGGTGAATCAAATGGTTCCACCGCTGCAATTTTTATATCCGGATTTTTTTCCTTCAATCCTTGAGCTACACCTGTAACTGTTCCCCCGGTACCTACACCGGCAACAAATATATCCACAGTACCTTCAGTATCTCTCCAAATTTCCTCAGCGGTCGTTATTTTATGAATGGCAGGGTTAGCCGGATTCTTGAATTGCTGAGGAATAAAGGAATTGGGAGTGGCATCGGACAGTTCCTGGGCTTTATTCACTGCACCTTTCATACCTTCCGCACCCGGGGTTAAAACCAATTCAGCTCCTAGTGCCTTTAATAATTTTCTTCTCTCTACACTCATTGAATCGGGCATGGTCAATATAAGCCGATAGCCGCGGGCAGCGGCCACGAAAGCCAGTGCTACACCGGTATTACCACTGGTAGGTTCTATCAAAACGGTATCACGGTTAATCAATCCTTTGTCTTCGGCATCTTTAATCATGGCATAACCAATACGGTCTTTTACGCTTCCAGCGGGGTTAAAATACTCTAATTTGGCAATAACGGTTGCCGGCAGGTTATTAGCCTGGTTATAATTGGATAGTTCCAAAAGTGGGGTGTTCCCGATTAAATCAGTTAAACTTTTTGCTATTTTAGACATTTAAATTCCTCCTTAAATTAATTAGTTAAGTTACATTGTTGTGAAAGAATTACTCTCAAGCCCACCGAAGTGGGACATATCCAGTTTGCTCTGTTTCCTGGGGGCAGATACAACTGCCTCACGGGTAATGGGGCAGAGCGATTCAACTTTTCTTTTAGCATGCTAATTTTTTCTACCCTCCTTCCAGTAGAATATATTTTCCTTTAGAGCTTATCTGATAGGTTCCTTAATCTGACGGTTATTGCTTTAGGGTTATTGTTATGACATAGCCTGTTCAAGATCATTTATAATATCTTCAACTGCCTCAATACCAACTGATAGTCTTAAAAGTCGATCAGTTACGCCTATTCTATCTCTGATCTCCGCAGGGATGGATGCATGGGTTTGAACTGCCGGATATGTTATGAGACTCTCTACGCCACCCAGACTTTCTGCGAAAGCAATAATTTTAGTACTGCTCAGTATTTTCTCAATCAGGGCTACATCTTTAACAGTAAACGAGATCATAGCTCCAAACCCCGATGATTGTTTTGTTGAGATTGCATAATCCGCATGTTCTGGAAGTCCTACATAATGAACTTTTTCAACCAGATAGTTCCCTTTTAACCACTCTGCAATCTTAAAGGCATTACTCTGTTGCCTTTCTAGCCTTATTCCCAGAGTTTTAATGCCTCTTAAGATTAGCCAGCTATCAAAAGGTGCCAGTACAGCACCCACAGATTTTTGAACATCCCTAATCTTGTCAGCTTGGTCAGGGTCATTTAATATAATGAATCCTGCCAGGGTGTCATTATGCCCCCCAAGGTATTTGGTGCCGCTATGTACGACTATATCGGCACCTAAATCCAGTGGCCGCTGGTAATAAGGAGAAAGAAAGGTATTATCAACAATAACAGTTATGTTGTTAGCTCTGGCAATACATACTAGAGCGCTTATATCAGTGACTTTCATCATTGGATTGGATGGAGTCTCAATAAAAAATGCTCTGGTATTCGGTTTCATATTTCGAGTTACTTGATCAAGATCTCGGGTATCTACAAAAGTAAACTCCAGACCATGTTTGCAGTAAATCTCCTCAAATAAACGATAAGTACCGCCATAAAGGTCATCTGAGACTATCAGGTGATCCCCTGGCAAGAATAGTTCTAAAACTGTGGAAATTGCGGCCATGCCGCTGGAAAAAGCAAATCCGGCTTTCCCGTTTTCAAGGTCGGCAATTGTTTTTTCAACTTGTTCCCGGGTAGGATTTTCCGACCTGGAGTAATCAAATCCAGTTGATTGATTAGGACCGGGGTGCTTAAAGGTTGCACTCTGGTAAATAGGAAAACTAATTGCTCCAGTCGGTTGATCAAAATCCTGGCTGCCATGAATCAATTTAGTTTCGAACTGTAGACACATAACTCATCCTCCCAATGACGTATAATTATTATTCCTATAAAAATAATAGAGATTGAGACGAAAAAAATATTTAGGTCAGGAAGATCTCTCATCAATCCTCAAAATAGCACCTATAATAGGTGTCATTCTCTATTGCCAAGTAAACCAATAAGATAAATATAGTATATGACAATATTTCAAAATTGCAAGTAGAAATTTTTAAAAAATTAAATATTAATTCAGGATTATAAATAGTTGACAATTAGCAAAACTGAAGTTATCTTATACTAAACCTAGTATATTGATTGGAATTATATCATACAAATAAGTATTGGAGGAATTACGATGTCTGAGAAGGGAACGTTTGCTGTAAAGGGAGGATTAGCCCAGATGCTCAAGGGTGGGGTAATCATGGATGTAACTACTCCTGAACAGGCGAAAATAGCTGAAGAAGCTGGAGCTTGTGCAGTTATGGCTTTGGAGAGGGTTCCGGCTGATATTCGAGCTGCCGGCGGAATAGCGCGTATGGCTGACCCTACCATAATATTAAGAATAATGGATGCAGTAACCATACCAGTAATGGCCAAATGTAGAATAGGACATTTTGTAGAAGCACAGATTCTAGAATCTCATGGAGTTGATTATATTGATGAAAGTGAAGTATTAACCCCAGCTGATGAACGCTTTCATATTAATAAAAACGATTTTAATGTTCCATTCGTATGTGGAGCCAGAAACCTGGGAGAAGCTCTTCGCCGGATAGGAGAGGGTGCTGCTATGATAAGGACCAAAGGGGAACCAGGTACAGGTAACATAGTAGAAGCAGTTCGCCATATGCGTCAGGTCATGGATGATATACGTTGGTTGAAGGGCTTGCCTGAAGAAGAATTGATGAGTGCTGCTAAACAATTGGAGGCACCCTATGAGTTGGTGCGAGAGGTTGCTATTAGTGGACACCTGCTGGTGGTGAATTTTTCTGCAGGGGGTATAGCCACTCCGGCTGATGCGGCATTGATGATGCGGCTGGGAGCAGAAGGAAACTTTGTCGGCTCAGGTATATTTAAATCCAGTGACCCGATGAAAAGAGCCCGGGCCGTTGTTGCTGCTACTACTTATTTTAAGGATCCTGCGGTACTTGCCGAGGTATCCAAAGATTTAGGCGAAGCTATGACGGGAATAGATATTAGTAC
>JBDKUD010000130.1:0-2658 GCA_039679805.1 Syntrophomonas sp.
TAATTTTAAGCTTACACCATCAAGCTTGAGGAGGAGTATTTTTTGATTAAAAATCTATTATTTGATTGGCATTTATTTTTTGCAACTTTTGGGGTGGTATTTCTATCAGAAATGGGTGACAAAACCCAGGTAACTACATTATTATTGGCCGGAGAAAAACCTATGTATGTACTCTGGGTGGCTCTGGGTTCAGCTACTGCCCTTATTTGCACCTCATTTTTAGAAGTTATTGTCGGATCACAGGTAATAGCCAAGTTTGTTAAGCCTTCCACCATTAAATTAATATCAGCAATAGCCTTTTTCATACTGGGTTCGCTGTTGCTGCTCGGTGTTATAGGCAATATTAAGGTAATTTAATTCTAATAGGGGGGAAGTTTATGAGTATAGAATTATTAACCTGGCTTAGCACCTATGTCCTTATCATTCTGGCAGAATTAGGTGACAAAACTCAAGTTGCAGTCCTATTATTCACCAGTAATAATCCCTCCCAGCGCTGGACCGTACTCCTCGCAAGTGCCCTGGCCCTGGTATTATGCGTGACAATTGAAGTAACCGTAGGGCTTACCCTGGCAAAGTACCTGGGGCCCCAAATAATTAACAAAATTGCCGGTGTTATTTTCCTTATAATTAGCTTATTAACATTATACAAAACCTTTGCTCCCGATAAGGCATAGAATTTTAAATCTTATACCCGCTGCCCTAATTTTTCCTATTATTTTAGACTCTATTTGAATAAACATATAGTAATCGCAGAAATGGGGGCCATAAAATGAATGACCGGGAAGAATTCTATACCGTCCGTGGGTACGAAATTCGTCAGGCGCATAATTCTCTGTCATCCAGTATGGAAGACTATTTGGAGATGGCCAGTCGTCTCTCCAAAGATAAGGGATATACCAGGATAAATGACCTGGCCAAAGCTTTAAATGTACAGCCGCCTTCGGCAAGTCGAATGGTTCAAAAATTGGCTGATTTAAATTTTTTTAATTATGAAAAATATGGTGTTATTGAACTAACCGATCAGGGGAAGCAGATAGGAGAATATCTATTGAAAAGACATGCTGCTATTGAAGAGTTTTTTAAAATTATTGGTGTTACCGATGGAATTTTGGAAGAGACGGAAAAAATCGAGCACCATTTAAGTGTGCACACTGTAGAACAAATATCTATACTAGTTCAGTACTTAAAGAATAATCTCACCGTTCTAGATAATCTGCATGCCTACCAAAAAAACATTCTCGCAAAATCAGAACCCTAAACAGGTAAAAATTTCCGATTTAATATCCTTGCTCAGTACGCGATAATTATCAACTACCCCCTGACGGGTAGTTATTTTTTGCCTGTTATTAGTATCCACTGACAGTTTTTTAATTTAATAACGTAGAATAAATAATACTTACTAAAATTTTCTATATTAATGGTTATATAGGGTAGTTGTTGAATCTTTCACAAAGGAGGTATGTAATCTTTCCGACTGCATGCTTAATAAGCATTTATTTACAAATTAAGGAGTGATAAAGGTGTACAAAAATGGCCGGAAATTTATAATTTGGTTAGTAACGACCCTGTTTCTGGTTTCTTTATGGCCGGTGGCAGCATTTGGGGCCGATAACTCAACGACAGTATCGTTAGACCAGGCTATCCGTATTGTTAAACAAAATTTTACTGTCCCCCCAGGTTACTCGAATTTCTCTTCGGGTTTTAACAGCTCCAACAGCCGTCAATCCTGGTCTTTAAACTGGAGTGACCCATCGGGGCAGGGAGGGAGTTTTTCCGCCGAAGTAAATGCCGCTACCGGAGAAGTTATATCCATGAATTCCTGGAAAAATAATGAACGTTCCAAAACGGCAATGCCAGCTATTTCTGTTTCTGAAGCCCGCGATATTGCATCCCGGTTGTTAAAACAATTAATCCCCCAACGGTTTGCTTCTCTAAGCTCTCTGCCAGAAAATCAGATAATTCCGTTAACCGGTTACAGTCCATTAAATTATATCCTGCGCTGGGAGCGGCTGGCTAATAATATCCCTGTAGCTGGAGACGGGGCAACCGTCGAGGTTAACCTCAGCAACGGAGAGATAACTGGATATAATTTAAATTGGTCTAACCTGGAAGTACCTTCTCCTGCCGGAGCTATCTCCAGTGAACAAGCTGGTCAGGCCTTTATAAAGAATGAGATATTAAAGCTGCAATACATCCTGCCATCTATTAAGCGCCCCTTGGCTGAAAAAGATAAATCGCAACCCGTTCTGGCTTACAACATTGCTCATAATTCAAACGGTATTATTGATGCTCTTAAGGGAACTCCGTTAGAACCCGAACCTGGACACTGGCTGCAATATAGACTGAGTATGTATGATAAAGCAGGCATGGGAATGGGAGAGAGCAGTAAAGACTTTTCCTCTTTAACCCCGGAGGAAGAGAAAGAGATAAGCCAGACAGCCAACCTGATTAGCAAAGATGCAGCGGCTGCTGCAGTCGACAAGTATATTGGCATCCCCAGCGGAATAGAACTGGAAAATGCTAACCTGGACCAGGACTGGCAAAACCGGGATATCCGTATCTGGAATTTACAATGGAGCTCGCATTCATCAGCCTCTTCCCCATCAATAAGCCTTTATGCCCGGGTGAATGCCCTCACCGGCGAGTTGGTAGCTTTCA
>JBDKUD010000101.1:0-3120 GCA_039679805.1 Syntrophomonas sp.
CAGTCTTACAACAAGGTATGGCTTGCACCATTAGCAGGGTTGAGAATAGCATCTTCGGTGATTATTCCCTTTATTAATTGTGCCGGTATGAGGTCAAAACCTTCTTCCTCCAGAGACAGAGTCTTACCCGGGTAGAATTTGATAGATTCACAAATTGAGTACACTGGCACCGGGGGCATGTTTTCTGCAGCCACCCTAGCCAGTACCAGACTGGGGCAGCCATTAATAATGGAACCATCGGTAAGAACTGCATCTGCTCCTATCAGAATCATATCAGATTGTGGCAGAATGGCTTTTATCTGCTTATCTGGAATGACAGTACAGGCAATCCCTTTTTCAGCCAAACGGGCTGCTGCCATTTCCCCATATTTAAACCTGCCGAATTGTGATTCCAGTACCATTATGTTAAAAGACTTACCGCTTGTTACTGTATGCTTTAAGGTATCAATTACCGTAGAACTATAGCTGCAGGTTAGTAGCCGGGCCCCATCCGGGATAAATTCTGTTGCATTTATAATAGCTTTGTCTCTGGCCTCTGCCACTATATTAATCAAGTCAACAGTAGTCTGTACTGACCAGGTTTGAAGAGATTCTAGATTATTATCTGATTTGGCGCATTCTGCAATTAATTTAAACATAAATCTGGATATACTGTTCCTTATCGAAACCATGGTAGTTCTGGTTATGATTAAATTCCCGGCTATCCTTCTCATATCATCCAAGAATTCCAGTGGGTTGTCAGCAGTGCTGGCACGGGCTGCATCCTGCATTATTTTCAGAGCTTGCCGGGTAAGTTCACTGGCGCCGTGGGAACGGTCATTTCGTATGGCTTCAATTCGTTTGGATAAACTGTTCATTTTACCCTCCGGTGGCATATCATAAAATCTAGGTTGAAACTTCTCCTTTATTTTACACCATAATAGTAATGGGCAACCTGAGTAAAATAGGGAATTTGAACCATAAGCATAAAATTATAAAGAAATTTGTCTAATTTGCAGGAGATTATAGTTATATAGCGAATTCATAATACAAAATACAACTAAATCTACTCCGAGCCAGTAAACCTAAAGTCAAAACCATGGTTTTCAGGCCGTTAGGGTGTGCCGGGAAACGGGCGTACCTCCCAGTGTGGAAAGGAGAAGCAAAAAAATTGCCAGAAATTTGGGCGAACTGCTTTCCGTAGTTCGCTTTTTTATTTAGGTGATGATTCTCCTTGCCATTTATTTGAATTATACGGAATTTTTATAGGGAAGTAATCACGGAAACATGATGGGAGGACCATGAAGAAAATATTTTTTCCTTTAGGTGGTTTAAAAAAATGAAAAAGAAAATATTAAAAATAAGTTTATTATTAATGCTTTTAGTCTTGCTACTCATGTCTATTGAGGGATGCTCTGCTCAAAAAGCTGATTCTACCAAGGGAACCGACTCTAACAAAGGGTTTTCCTTTATTTATATGGGTGATTCCCAGGCGGATCCAGAGACGGGAAACTATACAGCCTGGGGACAACTGTTACAACTGGCTGCAGAGGACAAGAGCCGGCCTGCTTTTATCATGATAGGCGGAGACCTGATCAACGATGGCAATGACCAGGAGGAATGGAATAACTTTTTTGCCGCCGGTGGAAAGACTTTAAAAAGATTGCACTTGTATCCTGCTATGGGAAATCATGATGATACAGCTTTATATAAAAAAATGTTTGATTTGCCTGATAACGGGCCTGCAGGCGAAAAGGAAGCTTTTTATTCCTTTGACTATGGAGATGCCCACTTTACCGTTATGGACAGTAATGCTATGGGGGCAGCCAACCAGGGGGATATAGACTGGCTGAAAAAGGATTTGTCCGACACCAATAAGACTTATAAGATTGTTATGTTTCATCATCCCGCTTATCCAGCCGTTGAAAATCCCAAAGACAATGTCAGAGCAGAAACTATACGAAAGGCCTTTGTACCCATCATGGAAGAAGCTGGTGTGGATTTAATACTCTCGGGGCATCAGCACGTTTATATGCGAACCTATCCTTTACGTAATGGTAAGCGGAACGGGGATGGTATAGTCTATTTGATGGGGACCTCGGGAGGAAAAAAGTATACTCCCGGCACCTATGATTATATAGCATGCAATATTAGTGAAAAGCCTGTTTACTCCATCATATCCATAGATAAAAATGGCATTTACATAGAAACCAGGGACAGCAAAGGGAAGATTTTGGACTCCACCAAAGGTCCTGTTGTTTCCGCCCAACAACAGGATTTGACCATTACCGTTAGCGGCGATGGCATTAAAGGAAAGAAGAAATTTACCTTAGGCAAACTTTCAACTTTGCCCAATTCTGGATTTCAGCATGTCTATTCAACCATAAACAACTGGCCTACAGCTAGATTCTACGTTGCCAAGGGCATAACCGTACGCAGTATATTAAAGGCGGCAGGGGTTCTCAATACTGCTCAGGTCATTACTTTCCGATCGCCGGATTCTTATAAGGTGAGCTTTACGAGAGAACAGCTGCTAGACCAGCCCAGGTATTATTATCCTAAAGTGACGGAGAATTCAGCCGATTTGGCAGAGCCGGTAGAGCCTATAATCGCTTATGAATATAAGGAAGGCTCCAAAGATATGGGGGCGGCGGTGCCGGATAAACCCTGTCTTATCATCGGGCAGAGTAACGTCTGGGAGCATACCAATCCGGTCTTTGTAGAAAATATTTGCGAAATTATCGTATCCAATAAGGAAGCAGGGGCCTGGGAACCGGCAACTACCTTCCCGAAAGAGGGTGAAATCGCCAGCGGAGAATCGGTAAAACTACAACACAAATATTCTGGACAGGTCAAGCTCCATTATACCATGGACGGAACTGATCCTACGGAGCTTTCTCCCTTGTACAATATAAGCACCTATCAACCGGAATTGAATGTTCCCATAACCATTAAAAAAGATACTGTCATTAAGGTTATGGTAACGGGGTATGGCAAGAAAAACAGCCCGATAGCCAGCTTCACATTTAATGTTCAATAATCTGTAAAGCAAAATACAGGAGGCAAAATGCATAATCTAATCAAGAATAAATTATTCATCACAGCAATTGTTATATTAGCTCTGGTATTTATTATAGTCGC
>JBDKUD010000303.1:0-11648 GCA_039679805.1 Syntrophomonas sp.
ATTGATAATAATTTTTATTCTCTGTTACGTTGAATTTTTGATAATGCACGAAAAACTTCCATAAGTACAATATTTAAACTTAACCAGACCCCGCCCATAACATAACCTGCCACAACATCGCTCGGATACTGAACCTTAAAGAATATTACAGCTAAACCCGCAGCTGCACAAATACCTAACGTAGTAAAGAGCAGCAACGTTCCAAGCCACCGATTCCCGGCATGACGCAGCACCATAAACGAAGCCAGCCCATAGACAACTACGGCTAAAAATGTCTGTTGGCTGGGAAAGGTGTATATATTCCCACCAGGTGGACCTGCATGATGAAAAATAAGTCTCAACCCTGCTTCCAATAGTGTTCCCCCTAAAACCGTTATAAAAAGGTATCTCATTTCAAGGAATCTATTCCTGCCTTTGAGGATAATCCAAACCAATATAAGCAGCGTAATCACCAGCAAGACTTCCGGTGCCGTTGGAAGCTTAAGGAGCCCCATAACAAAAGACCAATCTGCCGGGAAGATCAAGCTCACTAAATACGTCACAATAGTATCAAACAGGCTGAATTCATGGGCTAAAAAGTCCTGAATAAGCCCAATCAGGAAAACAGATAAAGTAATGAAAATTGCTGCGGCCCCGACAATGGCAACTTTTATCTTCCCAAGTGAATGATATACCTGGATACCGCTTTCTAAAGACATCATTACATAATCAATAAGAACTGCCTTATATGTCCGATAAAAATAGAAACTTAACAAAATAATCGTAAGAATAATTCCGCCAATTATCAGGTATTCCTTAATCGAGCCATGTAATTTTTCCCAGTTCGATCCTAAAATCTTGCCTAAAGAAATAAAAGTACCTGTCCAAATAAAAGCTCCAATATAAGCATTTAAGGCAAACCTCTTATAAGGTATCCTGGCAATTCCTGAAAAGTATCCGGTAATATGCCTTACTCCGGGAATAAAGTAAGCAACAACCAGCAGGCCATTTCCATACCTTGCAAACCATTGCGAGATCTTCTCCAATTTATCCGGTCCCATATGAATATAGGAACCGTATTTTTGAAAAAAGTGAGACCCTAAAGAGCGGCTGATAAAATATGAAATTGTAATGCCCGATATAACTCCCAGTGCGGCAACAATGATACTTATAACCCAATTTAACTTGCCCTGAAAAACAAGGAACCCGCAGTAGGTCATCAAAGTTTCTCCTGGTGTCGGAAAAGCAATAAGTTCAAGCATCAGTGCTATAAATAATACGATATATCCATAGTGTATAAAGAGATCAGTTATGAAATCCATTATTACCTCCTGATGAGCCATTTAACCTGATCTATTTATAGGCTAACGTTTTCTGGCGATTCATATTCTATTTAACCTCTTTATTAATTACACGTTTTAAAACGGGAAAAAGTTTTAACTTTTTTTAGAACATAAAAAAATATCACCCCCCCAAAGGAGTGATATTTCATAATCGTTAGTCAACCTTTCAACTTATGAAATAGAAACCAATCCCAGTCTTTTAATAACCTCAAGAAATTTGGCAGTATCGATAGATTTGGCAGCTTACCCCGGGAGCCGTCTTGAAATGAATTGCGGACTGTCTGCGGGTCTCCAGGGTAATTTAAAGCATTTCCTTTCATTTATAAACTTACGAATCATTTTGAACCCCTAACTCTGATTCAGCAGGGAATATAAGGCCTGCGGTATGCGTTCCAAAGACACCTGCTTTTCTACTGCGCCAATATCAAAGGCTACCTTGGGCATTCCATAGATAGCACATGATCGTTCGTCCTGGCCAATGGTTTTGGCACCTTTTTTTCTCATGGCCAGCAATCCCTTAGCCCCATCATTACCCATTCCGGTAAGGATTACCCCTATCGCCTTACTCCCGACATTATCAGCTACCGAATTGAAAAGTACATCAACAGAAGGGCAATGACCATTGACCCTTTCTCCGGTCTTACATTCCACCGTGTACTTATTGCCGGACTTTTTTATTTTCATATGGTAATCACCTGGAGCTAACAAGGCTAGACCCGGATGCACCGTATCTCCATTCTGGGCCTCTTTTATTTCTATGGCACAGGAGTTGTTTAAGCGTTGGGCATACATATTGGTAAATCCCGCCGGCATATGCTGGACAACCACAATGCCTGGTGTTTCTGCCGTGAAGGACTTTAGCAGTTGAAAAATGGCCTTTGTTCCACCTGTAGAAGCCCCTATGGCAATAATGTGATCCGTGGTTCCCGGTCTTACTCTGCCCATCCGCTTCACCAAATCCGTGTCCTTCTTCCAATGTCCAACTTTGGCAGTAGAGGCTATCTTAATCTTCATAACTAATTCATTAATCATGGATTCCACAACTTGAGCCTTGGCTATCTCGGGTTTGGCAACAAAGTCAACCGCCCCGGCATTCAAGGCCTCAAAGACGTTTTCGCTGAATCCGCTGATCATTACCACTGGGATAGGATACTGCGGCATTAGGCGGCGTAGAAATTCTATCCCATTCATCCGGGGCATTTCTACATCCAGGGTCATGACATCGGGTTCTAATTCTAAAATTTTATCCCTAGCCATAAAAGGGTCAGAGGCTGTACCCACAACTTCCAGGCCCGGATCTTCGGCTATCCCCATGGCTAGTGTTTCCCGGAACAATAGTGAATCATCTACAATAAGTACCTTTATTTTTCTCCGGCACTGCAAATACTTCACTCCTTCCTGTAAACTGCCGGCATCACATACTTGTATTGAGTCTCCTCTCGGTTAAGGGACTCTGCCTGCCCGATAAACAGATAGCCTCCCTTTTCTGTGCATTCATAAAAACGATCGATTAATTCTTGCTTGGTAGTGTTATCAAAATAAATCATTACATTGCGACAGAAAATAACATGAAACTTCTTTTTAAAAGGAAAAGCTTTTTCGATTAGATTAAATTTTCTATATATAACTTCTTTTTTAACTTTATTAATGACCATCTTCCGATCTGGGCCCAGGCTTTTAAAATAGTTCCGCTTCCAGGGTGCAGGTATTGAACTGATTTCTTCATCACTATATACCCCTTCCCGTGCCTTATGCAAAGCTCGTGAAGAAATATCCGTAGCCAAAATACGACTATCCCACAATACTTTTTCTTTCCCAAAGTAGTCAGCCATAATCATAGCCAGGGTATAGGGTTCTTCACCGCTGGAACAACCTGCGCTCCAGATTCGTAAGTCTCTATTTTTAACCGTTGCTTTCAGTTGCGGCAAAACCTGATCACGAAAGTAAATGAAATGCTGGATTTCCCGCATAAAAAAGGTGTGATTGGTTGACAACCTATCAATAATATTTCTAACAGCCTCTCCACTTTTATCATTAAACAGATAGTTATAGTAAGACGAGAAGTCCTGAAATTCCATCTCCATTAAGATTCTATATAGTCTCGCTTGGACTAATGTTTTTTTCTTGCTCAGATTAATACCACAGTAATTATATATATATTCCTTTAAGAGTCTGAATTCTTGATCTGATATGGTTATCATCACAACCTGCCTCTTTGTTCCGTAAATACGCACGGCTTCGTTTACATGCACCCAGCCTGCGGTTTATTAACAATTCATAATTGGCACACTAAATAAATCTGTGTCCTTCAGACTTAAATCTGTGTTGAGTTTTCTTATTAATACTTGCCGAATTCGTTATCGCTAAGGGATATTTTAGTATTGGAGATACTGGATTTATTTCTGCCGGTTCTGGTATTTTCTCCTCCATTAAGCTGCGTAAACTTCTTGTTCTGCAGCATTTCCTCCAATAATTCCAACATTTCCGGGCTCAAAGACTGGAGATTGATCGCAGCACTCATATCACGTTTCTTTAAAGTGAACTTAGTTACCTGTTCTTTTAATAAATTCGCCTGGCTGGACAATTCCTCACTGGCTGAAGCACTCTCTTCCGCAGTGGAGGCATTGGTTTGGACCACCTGGGAAACCTGTTCCACCCCGTTGTCAATCTGGGCTATAGCAGTTGCCTGTTCATTCGAGGCTACATTAATCTCACCTACCAGAGTAGCAACTTTAGTTACCCCATCAACGATCTTAATGAGAGCATTGGCAGTATCGCCCGCAATCCTGGTGCCTGCTTCCGTTTTCTTAATAGAGCCCTCTATCATATCCGTAGTTTCCTTGGCAGCACTGGCACTTCGAGCGGCCAGATTTCTTACTTCCTCGGCTACCACTGCAAAGCCTTTGCCATGCTGTCCGGCCCGAGCAGCTTCAACGGCTGCATTCAAAGCCAGTATATTAGTCTGAAAGGCAATCTCATCAATTACCTTAATAATTTTGGAAATATTCCCGGAAGATTCGTTTATAGCTTCCATGGCATTAAGCATATCCTTCATCTGATTGTTACCCTCTATGGCATTGTCCCTGGCAGTTAAGGCCAATTCATTGGCCTGGTTGGCATTGGCAGCATTCTGGTTAGTCTGGGTGGCTATCTGGGTTATGGATACTGTTAATTGTTCAATAGCACTGGACTGTTCGGCGGCACCCTGAGCCAGCATTTGACTGGAACTGGCCACCTGATCAGAGGCATGGGATACCTGCTCGGCCGCCACGTTAATTCCGCCCAGGATCTCATTAAATGAATTAACGATCAAGTTAAGCGAGTCTTTGATGGCAATGAAATCCCCTTTATAATCGCCACTAATTCCTACATTCAGATTTTCATTGGCCATTTCCGTCAATACCGCAGAAATTTCGTTCACATAAGCCTGAAGGGAATTCAGGGTGCCATTCAGGGCGTTCTTTACCAGGTTATGGTCTCCTTGATAATTACCTTGTACCCGAACATGTAGATTCCCCTTTTCCATTTCTTCCAATACTTCAGTCGCTTCTTTTATCGGTTCAATGACTGCATCCAGGGTCTGGTTGACTCCTTGAACTATCCAGGCAAAATCTCCTGCATGCTTGCTGACATCAGCACGGGTTTCCAAGCGGCCTTCTACGGCTGCTGTAGCCAGCATATTGGCATCGGCTACCAACTCGTTCACGGCATCTATACAAGTATTTAGATTATTCTTTATCTCATTGAAATCACCGTTGGAGTTTTTAGTGATTTTTTCAGGTATGTCCCCTTTGCTGATTCTATGTACATATTCTGCTGCCACTTTCAAGGGGTCAATGACCGCATCGAGGGTCTGATTAACTCCCTCAACGATCCGAGCAAAATCTCCTCCGTGCTTGCTGACATCAGCGCGGGTTTCCAACCGACCTTCTACGGCTGCTTTAGCCAACAGGTTGGCATCAGCGACCAGCTCGTTAACTGCGTCAATACAGGTATTTAGATTATTTTTTATCTCATTGAAATCACCATAGGCATCATTAGTGATTTTTTCCGGTATATCCCCTTTGCTGATTCTATCTACATATTCTGCGGCCACGTTTAAGGGATCGATAACCGCATCGAGCATCTCATTAATACCTTCCAGCAGTTCTTTATCTGCCCCGTTCATTCCGCGCAAATTAGCCCGGGCAGCTAGCTTGCCGGCTTTTATGTCATTAATCAGGTTCCGAACTTCATTAAACACCGCGTTGCTCATTCCCGCTTTATCACTGGTGTTATCTTCCTCTTTATCAGGCTTTGTTTCTTTATTGACCACGAGTGTTTCCATTTGGGAAGCGCAAGCATGCTCGAAAATGTCTTTATCGATTTTATTAGCCAATTAGTCAACCTCCTATTCTTAATGAGAATAAAAAATCTAAAGCACCCCCCTTTAGCTCGCTTCTCCAGGCATCTATAAATATCATGCTATGTCACTCATAGTAGCTATATCTTCGTCACTCAAAAGCTTGTCGCAATCGAGCAGTAATTTTACCGCTGTCCCCACTTTGCCAATGCCTTTAATATAGCGGTTGTGAAAACCTGCCCGAGCATTAGGAGGAGGAACAATATCCTCATCAGCAATAGATAAGACTTCAGCCACATTGTCAACAATTAAACCCACTGATAAATCATTAATGTCGATTACAATAATACAGGTTCGGTCATTATATACTTTGACATCCTTTTTGAACCGAAGATTTACATCAATAACCGGTATGATTTTCCCGCGCAGATTTATAATTCCTTTAACATAATCGGGTACCTCAGGTACCTCGGTAATCATTTGTATACCGCCGATAATTTCGGTTACAAATCTTATTTCTATCCCATACTCCTCCCTGCCAATAACAAATGTCAGGAATTTTCCCTTTTGGGTATCCTCTTCTTCCAATACTTCTTCTAAAACTTCCGACACAGGTTCAACCCCTTTCAGTTTGACTAATGATTCAATAATCCGGCTACGTCCAGGATTAAGCTGGCGCGGCCATCTCCCAACAGGGTACAGCCGCTTATACCATTAATTCTCTTTAAATACCTGGGCAAAGCCTTGACCACTACCTGTTGTTCCCCCAGTAAGGTATCTGCAAAAAGGCATAATTGCTGGGAATCGTTTTCAACTATGATAATGATTCCATCCTGTATCTTTTCTATCTGACTTTGGACCTTAAATCGTTCCTGTAGTCTTAAAATGGGTAAGCAATCACCCCGGACCATAATCATTTCGTTGCCATCAGGGTCATGAATCAGCTCTTCTTCTCTGACCCGAAGAGATTCCCGGATAGATTTAATAGGTATAATGAATATGGACTCACCTACCTTTATCCCCATTCCGTCAATAATGGCCAGTGTAAGGGGGATTTTCAGGGTGGTGGCAGTACCATTTCCAGCGCTGCTATCTACCAGCACTTTGCCACCTACTGATTCTATGTTTTGCACCACTACGTCCATTCCCACCCCGCGACCTGAGAACTCGCTTACTTCATCCTTGGTGGAAAAGCCAGGCAAGAGAATATAGGCAAATATTTCTCGGTCAGTTAGGTCGAGCTCGGATTTGGTCGTAAGCCCCATTTCTCTGACTCGCTCCAGTATTTTCTCTCTATTCAGCCCGGCTCCATCGTCTTTGACACTTATCCAGACATCCCCACCTTCATTCTTGGCTTCCAGTCTGACTTTTCCCTTAACTTCTTTTCCTTGCCTAATCCGGTCTTGCCGGCTCTCAATCCCATGGTCGATAGCATTCCTAATTAAATGCATAAGTGGATCAGAGAGGTGTTCAATAATGTTCTTATCTACTTCCGTTTCTTCACCGATAATTTCTAATTCAACTTCTTTATTAAGTTTCTTGCTCATATCGCGGACTATTCTGCGCATCTTTTGAAAGGTTATGGTAAGTGGAACCATGCGAATAGACATGACTACATCTTGCAGCTCGTTAATTATTTTTCTGTGCTGCCGGGCGGCTTTGTGAAAGTTGTCCAGCTTCACCAGTTCGGTCAGGTCAGGATTTAGGGTGACCATGGCTTCACTGATGACCAATTCGCCTACCAAGTCCATTAGTTGATCCAGTTTATTTACATTTACACTGACTATACTTTGTCGGGTTTCGAGCGATTTATAGCCTTCATCAGAGGAATTTTCTATTTGTCTAAACGTTAACTCCGCATCAGCATCTTCTAAAATGATTTGTTTTCGAGCGGTAAACTGTGAAGCTAATTCGTTCTTGAAGTTGTCCTCAATTTCTTTCACTTCAATGTCCTGCACTAAATCTGCATTCAGAAAAAAGGTTTCTAGTTCCTCGCAATTGAGCCCCGTCCTAAAAGTTATTTCAAAGCCTTTAGTCCTAATCTGTTCTGCACTGTTATCGTTTTCTATAATATCGGCGGGATAGTATTCTATGGAATCAGCCAGGTCGTTTAATTTATGTATAATATTAAATGCCCGGAGATTCTCCATGGCACACCCTGTCTCAAAGAAGAGCACCGCACGAAATTTACTTTGCTTTAAATCCGAAGGAGCTTGGGCTGCAGTTATGTAAAATTGCTGTTCATTACCTGCCTTAGCTGCCTGCGGGTCTTTACTATCCGATACGGCTATTGAGCTGTTGCCCTTTAGCAACAAAAGGTATTCCTTGATTTTATCAATCAATTCAAATGCATTTTCATCGGCCGCTTGACCATTTTCCAGTTTGATTAATATTTTTTTTATAAAGTCACTACTCTCCAATACAATATCGCAGGTTTTGGAATAGTCAATGCCCTGGGGCTTGTCCTCGCGCAAAAAGTAGAATAAGTCTTCAATGGAGTGGGCCAAACCGGCAATATTATCAAACATCATCATAGCTGCCGACCCCTTAATGGTATGCATTATTCTGAAGATTTCATTAATAGAGGCATTTTCGAGTTGATTATTTGTTTCGCAGGATAAGACATCTTGTTCTAACTTCTCTATCAATTGAAGGGTTTCAAATATAAACATTTCCAACATTGGTTCTCGGGAAACAGCTTTATCCAACCATTAATACCCCCTTATCGCGGAATATCTATTTTTTGAGAGCCACAGCAGCAAACTCAGGACTAGGGTCATAGGTCATAATTTGTTTAAGGCCTTTATTACATCTTCCTGTTTAAAGGGCTTCACTAAAAAACCCCTGGCTCCTGCTACAATTGCCTCCCTGACCATGCCTTCCTGCCCCATGGCTGACATCATTACTATTTTGGCATTGGGGTCAACCCTTTTGATTAGTTGCACCGCTCCAATACCGTCAATATCCGGCATGGTTATATCCATAGTAACAAAATCAGGTCTAAGCTCCTTGTATTGTATTAAAGCATTCATGCCGTTGTCAGCTTCGCCAATTACGTCATAATCACTATTTTCCAGCATTTGCTTTATGGTATGTCTCATAAACATCGCATCATCTACAACCAACACCGTTTTCATCGCAATCCACTCCTTTGTGCAAAATCCATACAACAAATATGTTACCCGCTGCTCCTTCGGGATTTGGCAATCTGGTTTTCCAACAATGGTCCTAATTTAACCATATTGAGCAGTTTTCACCGGACAGTTCCGTTCACCGGCTCAATAGGTCAAAAACACCTAACCACAATGCCAATGTGGTTGATAATTAATAATTTGGGGTAATGTCATAAATGTCGAAATAACAAATCTAAATAGGAATGTAGGACAATTTGCATATAATTCTATTAATTGCTCGACATATAAGACTATTGTCATAATTTGTATACCACATTCGGCATAAAATATCCTAAATCCTCCCTACAAAATATTTTTTTTCAAAAATAATGCTATGTATGGAAAATGAATTGGTACGTTCTTTTCTCTCAGTAGTTGGGAGGAGGTGCAAGCATTCGTGAATTTAATCGTTAGACAAATATTCACAATTAAGCAGATGTGCGAATTCTTTAAGGCTTCTTGAAGTGTCTTACGCCTGGCCTTTCAGTCCCGGGTTATTCCAACTCTATTCTGTAGTTTCTTCGATGTAAGGATCAACATGTATGTTTACCCGCGTGTTTTTGAATTCTTCCCACATATCTTTTTTAAGACAGGCAATGATACGATGGGTTTCCCCCACGGTAAGATTTTGATCCACACGAATGTGAAAATCAATATGCTTAACATTGCCTGATTTCCTGGTCTTAAGCTTGTGGAAATCCTTAATTTTATCGCTGTGGGTTCTTATGATTTTTTCTATTCGGGCTTCTTCTATATCAGACAATTTGGTATCCATCAGGAAGTCAAAGGCACTTTTACAAAGCTCCCATGCTTCTTTAATTATAAGCAAGGCCACCAATATGGCCACAATTGGATCTAGTATAAGCAATCCGGTAACCTTAATAAGCACTAACCCAACTGCTACCCCAATAGAAGTATAAACATCAGTTTTTAGATGCAGGGCATCAGCCTCTAATGCCATCGAATCCTCTTCCTTGGCTACCTTATATAACTTCTTCGATACTAGGAGATTTATTATGGATGCACCAATCATTACTACAATGGCCACAGTAGCCTGTTCAATTTCAGCAGGTACATAGATTTTTTTAATAGCTTCTTTAACAATCATTCCAGCAGCAATAAAGATCAAAACTCCCTCAACCATTCCGGAGAAATTCTCTATTTTGCCATGACCGTAAGGGTGCTCCCTATCGGCAGGCTTAGCGGACTGTCTGACGGAGAAAAATGCAATAATAGAAGCAACCAGGTCCATGCCCGAATGTATGGCTTCAGAAATTATACTTACTGAACCGCTTAAAATACCCGCAATAACCTTTAATATTATTAGTGTCGTATTCGATATAATCGATAATAACGCAACTTTGACCCTTCTGTCCCAGGACCCCATGTATTAATCCCCCTAATTATCTGAAAAGTTGTACTAGCAGCCTTATAATAGTAGTTCTCATTGCTGCCAAAACTTATTACCTGTTCAAGGATAAGTACAAGGATTACGCAAATAGCTTAGCAGCCCTTGAAATTATATATGTTCAATTCATAATATTGGTATTGGTAATGGATAAACAAACGCCGCACGAATTGATACATGCGGCGTTTATTCTAATAATTTATCATTTTCAACGCTTTCCCCTTCCATAAATAAAAGAGCTTAAGTTTTCAAATAAGCCCCGTTTAGGGTCGGGAACATCGGTAAAGTCAGTTTGAACCAAGTGTAGGAGAATATCCTCAAGACTGCTTTCCTTGGGGCCAAAGGAAAAAACCTGGGCATCGTGGTTAAGTGCTTCATAGAGAATGCGGCTACGCAGTTTTTGGTCCTTAACCGTGTTTATCTCCCACCGTAAACCAATGTTTTCTACATGATTTATGCCATCAATTTTATTTAGTGCCTGGGATAGCTCCTCATTAGGAGCGGCCAGTACCATTTCAAGGTTAACACTATTGCTGGACGTACTGCGTAAATTTTCAATAGTATCAACTGCCACCAGTTGGCCATGATCGAAGATACCCACTACGTCACAGATGCTTTCAACTTCGGGTAAAACATGAGAAGACATCAGAACTGTTACATCTTTTTCTTGGCGAAGACCCTGGATTAATTCCCGCATATTTTTAGCACCCAGAGGGTCTAACCCGAGGGTGGGCTCGTCTAAAAAGAGCACCTGGGGTTCTGATAAAAGTGCCTGGGCAAGGCCCAAACGATGTCGCATACCGCGAGAGTAGCCTCCTACCAGGGCATTCTTTTTGTTCACTAAGCCAACCAGTTCCAAAGCTGAATCTATGCGTAGCTGCTGTTCATTTACAGGAACATCCAAAAGCCGGCATATATAACGCAGCGTCTCCAGAGTGGTCATACGGGTATAGAAAGCTGGGTTTTCAGCGACATACCCTATATGCTTGCGCACCTTCATAGGTTCTTTAACTACATCATACCCGGAGATAACGGCGGTTCCACTATCCGGGCGAATTAAGCTGGCCATCATCTTAAAGGTGGTTGTTTTCCCTGCACCGTTCAAGCCTAAGAGGCCAAAAGAAGTCCCCTGTTCCACCTGAAAAGTTACCTGATTAACCGCTTTTAGGGTTCCGTATATTTTACTTAAAGATTGAACTTCGACTGCATTTTTTTTCATTATGCCACCTCCTAATTTCTAAAGGCGACATTCTGTCGCTCAAATAACCAACTACTAAGGAGAAGAACTACAACAGTCATGACTAGAAGCGACAGACAGCAGAGTATTGCTTCGGAAGGAATGGTCAGAGCATATTTTTGATATTTAGAAAAGATACTTAGAAAAAATTTAACTCCCATTGGAA
>JBDKUD010000079.1:0-6623 GCA_039679805.1 Syntrophomonas sp.
AATTTCGAACCCTTTACCACTATGACCCGGGCCCAGGTTTGCACGGTTATAGTCAAATTCTTAAATCAATTGAATGGAACATCGGGCAATTTGGCAGCAAGCAGCACCACCCCGGTCACCGGTGGTATCAACACCATTGTTGTCGGTGAGCAATCATACAATATAGGCACTACCCCAATATACTTCAATATAGAATTTCAAGACATCCGCGCCAGTTCAATAAGCAGTGGAACCGGCAGTTTTAAATTGAACGGCTTGCACACCATTGATTTAAACTCGGAGTCAAAAAATCCGGATATTACAGTTAATAACATCCGCTACGGAATAAAAAAATTCGCTGTAACCGGCAATAATTTAATTGCTTATACCGACTGCCGTAAAATAAACAAGATAATTGTCGATCAACGTACCTACAACTCTGATTATGTGGAACTGTATGTCAACGCAGCCACCACCGATTATTTCCTTTCTGATCTGGGAATAGTGGACGCGAATACTGTGAAGCTGAAGAGCGATACCTATAAGTTGAACAAAGAACGGATCTCGCTCTCTTTAGACAATAAACAATATTTTTATGATATTGAAAAGATTAGTTTAGGAGATACAGACACACAACCAGTACTTGAAGAATGCGATCCTTTGGTAGTGAAGGGATTATCTCGCTCTGATATAGCAGCCATATTCAGTGGTTATACCACTTTAGACCTGTATGACCTTGATGATATGGCTTTTATTATAGATGGAGAAAAATATACTTTTGATAAAGTGGAACTCGACGCTTCTGGAAATTTTATTGTTGATGAAGAAAGTTTTCCTTTTGACAAAGTGATAATCACTAAAGATGACCTCAAATACGATATTAATAAAATTATTATGGATAATGGTAAGTTCATATTTTACTGTGATGAAGGTACTGAGCATAATTGGGTTATCATTGATGATGATTACTACGATGCGGATGATATTAAAATTATATTCAATAGTACTATTTATGATTTTGACGATATTATTGTGGCTAAACGCAACACTATACGTATAGGCACAAAACAATACGAAGTAGATGACAACTTCAAATGCAAGATTAATGATAAAGTATATTTTATTGATGATATAGAATATAATAGAGAGCTAGGCCTTGACGTTATTGAAACCGGGGATACTACGAGTTCCTCATTAACCAACCAGCCGGATACTTATATCTTTTATGTTAATGATCGTAAATATCAGGAAGATCTGGATGATGTTACAATAAAAGCTAATGGTAAATGGTTGGACTTTGAAGATGTTACTATACTAGATCCGACACATTTCAACTATGATAGTTCTGAATATGATTTGATTGAAGCAAAGATTAAAATCGAAGATGATGAGTTCAAAGTTGAAGATACAGCTTGGCACGGAGTTGATCAAACCCTCGATATCTATCTAGAAGAAATTTAATTTAATACTCCTTCGTTCCAGGAAAACCGCCAGAATTTGTGTCCGAACTTATACTTTAGATTGACAGCGTAAAACCCGAGGTACTTTGTCAGCACCTCGGGTTTCTGCTTGGTTTTACTGTTTCAAGTTAAAGATGTTTTTACTTTCCTAAATGGAAAACTTGAAACCTTTTTTCTTAAACAGTTCAATACAGGTGAATACTACCTGGGAATCATAAAAACGCCCAGAGTTGCGTAAAATCTCCTCCAATGCCAGGTCAATTCCCATGGCTACTCTGTAAGGACGATGACTGGCCATAGCTTCGACCACATCCGCCACTGAAATGATTTTGGTTTCTATAAGCAATTGACTGCCCGACAATCCACAGGGATAACCCGATCCATCCAACCGTTCATGATGTTGACAAACAATTTCCGCAACCGGCCATGGGAAACCAATAGGTTTCAATATTTCATATCCCACCATGGAATGGGTTTTAATAACATTGAATTCAGCTTCCGACAGCTTTCCCGGTTTGCTTAAATACTCGGCCGGTACGGTTATTTTGCCAATGTCATGCAGTAAAGCAGCCGTCTGTATTCCTTCTATTTGAGCGTCACTCAAACCCATCTGCCGAGCTATCGCTTGGGCTAATTGGGCCACCCTCTGCTGGTGTCCGGAAGTATACGGGTCTCTAGTCTCAATGGTAGCCGAAAGAGCAGTTACTGTTTCATATAATACCTTTTGAGTCAGTTCTATCCTTTTCTTATCTTCGTTTTTCTTGCGCTGTGTAATATCCCGAGAGATAATCTGCACTCCCTGCAGCTGCTTGTTTTTTCCATAAACCGGAACGCAATGATTTTCCAAATAAACTATGTTACCATTTTTATGAATATAGCGAATTTCCATAGGCAGTTCATAACTGGCCTCGCCGGAATTAATAGCTGCCTTCAGATGTCTATCCGCAGGATAGACAATATCTCTTAATAGCATTGGATTAGCGTAGAATTCTTCTGCTTCATAACCGAGCATGTTTTTAATAATAGGGCTAATGTATTCATATTTAAAAACAGGTTTTAACTGTAACAGCAATATGCAATCGCGGGCGTTTTCCGCCAGCATGCGAAACCGTTCCTCACTCCGCCGCAATTTTTCCTTGTGGTTCAGTTCTTTAACCAGCAAAGAAATTCGCCGGTTTAAAATATCGAAGTTCAAAGGTTTTTGAATAAAATCATTAACACCTGCCTTAAACCCTGCATTAATCGAATCCGGATCGCCTAATGCAGTCAACATTAAAACAGGTGTTCTTTCTTCTACTTCTATTTGTCTGATGTGCTGGCAGGCTTCAAAACCATCCATTACCGGCATTATCCCATCCATAAGCACTATATCGGGACTAAATTCTTCAAATAGCTGAACCGCCTGAACTCCATTTTCCGCTTCAATAACATCATATTCATTCATATCCAAGGCATGTCGTATCATGGTCCGCATGAATGGCTGATCATCAGCAATTAGAATCAAAGCCTTCTTATTATCATCGACTCTGTTAATATCCAGTCGCCTCTTTTCCCTATATAACTTTAATGAAACTGCATATCTTATTAGAAATGAATCCCATTATAGAGCAATAATTAATGCCAGCCAGCATTGATTTACTTAAGCAGAATATTTGGCATCTAGGGAGCTATTATATTGTTAAAATATTTGACAACTTATGTTAAAAACCCTCTTTTATATTTATCGACAGACAGAAGTTTTGGTTTATAAGTTTTTTTATAACAACTAATACTTTATAAGTCATACGGATTTGATTTTGGCAAACGAATTATGTCAAAATAAAAAAGAAAATGCGCAATTCTCCAAAATGGTTTGCAGAATTAGCGCATAGCTGCAAATCTGTGTTATAATATTTTTGCTGTGGGGGCGTGGCTCAGCTGGGAGAGCACCTCGTTCGCAACGAGGGGGTCAGGGGTTCGAATCCCCTCGTCTCCACCAATGTTTTTACTTCAGGTTTACATCAGAGAGCAGAGATTATTTAACAATTAGTACAGCACAAGGAGCCAGGTTGGCTACCTTATAAGCTACGCTCCCCATTAGTAAAGCTTGGATATTGGACATTCCCCTATGTCCAAGAACCACCAAGTCATGGGGATGCCCATTAAGATAATCCAGGATAATCTTCCCGGGATGCCCACTTAAGGTTAAAGTTTTGGCATCCACGCCATTGTTGGCAGCATATTCTTGAGCCCTCTGTAAGAAAGGGCATTTCACTTTTGCAGCTTCAGCGCGGGATAGACTAATCATCTCATCTGTTCCCATATCAATCACTGGAATCACGCATAAGATGCTGAGAACCGCTCCTTCTGCTTTGGCCAGCTCTACAGCTGTTTTTAGAGCTTTATCCGCCGGAGCAGACCCATCAGTTGCGACCATGATTTTCTTAAACATACGTCGCTCTCCTCCTTCCCTTTTCTAGTTTGGAAACATTTACCTCTCCCCGGCGATATCGGGGCTATTTGGGGCAATATCCTTTTTCTTTTCATCATGCAAGAATAAAGCTAATATAAATGCCACACCGCACAATACTGCACCTATGATGAAACAGTCGGATAAAGCCATCACCATCGATTGCTGGGCTACATACTTGTATAGCACAGACAGACTGAGAATCTGTCCCCCTTGTGCCCCAAGACCGGCATTTAACCCTATCCCCTGTAAGGCTGAAAGCATATTCAAACCGTCCGGTTTATCCAAGACTACATTCTGAGCCAAATTAGCATAATGAAAAGTATTACGCGATTGCATCAAATTCGTCATGACAGCAATTCCAAAAGTGCTTGCCACACTTCGAATGACATTTCCCAGGGAAGAGGCGGTACCGGTTGATTCTTTCGGAATACTTACCATTCCCACATTAATGGCTGGTGATAATGCCAGCCCTATTCCTATTCCGCGTACCGATAACCAAAACATCATCGTGCTAAAAGATGTTGACCCGTTAAAGTCCTTCATGGCGTAAGATGAACCAGCCATAATTAGCATGCCGATCAGGACCAGGTAGCGAGCCCCATATTTATCGAACAGCTTACCGCTGATGGGCATACATATAGCTGTAAACAATGCCGGGGGCAACAAGACCAAACCGGTTTGCATTGCGGTCTGCCCGAGTACGCTTTGCATGAAAAGAGGAAACAGATAAACTACCACTACCATAGCCACTTGAATAAAAGAAGAAGTAATGGTAGACACAGTGAAAAGCTTATTTTTAAATAATCGCATATCCAGAACCGGTTCCGGACATCGCAGTTCGTGAACTACCATTACTATGAGGTTGACAATCCCAACCAACAACATTGCGACAATCACGGGATCTCCCCAACCCATTTGATTGCCCTTGCTTAATGCAAATATTAGGCAAAACAAACCAACGCAGATGGTGGCAATACCTACCGTATCTAATGTAGAGGTTGAGTTTTTCTCCGTTTCCGGCAGTAAAGTAATTCCCATAAATATGGCTAGCAAACCGACAGGTACATTTATATAAAACAGCATTCGCCAGCTGGCTACCTCAATAAGATACCCCCCCAAAGAGGGCCCAATAGCCATGGTCGCCATTCCCGCAATTCCCCATACTCCAAGCACTACACCTATTTTGGATATGGGATTAATTCTGAAACAAATCGCCATACCTAACGGCATAATGATCCCCGCCCCTATCCCCTGCAGCACCCTGCTGATAATCAGCATATTAAAATTAAATGATGCACCACATAGGAATGAACCCAAGGTAAATACAATTAGCGCAAAAACAAAAGTTTTTTTATAGCCATATTTATCTCCAAAATAGCCGGCCAAAGCGATTACGATTCCCTGGGTCAACATGTAAGCCGTAAGCACCCATTGAATGTCGTTGGAATTTGTACCAAAGACAGCCATCAGTTTGGATATTGCCACATTGACGATATTTCCGGTAAGACCTTGCAAAAAGGTTCCCATTATAATAACTGAAGTTGCAGGCCAGTTGATTCTATTCTGTAAATCCATTGCTAATCCCCATTTATTTAGTCTTAATCGTTACTACGGCTGACATGCCCGGTTTTAACTTGCCATCCTGCTGAACAACGCTTATTTTTACAGGCAGACGCTGGGCTACTTTCGTATAGTTGCCCGATGCATTCTCGGTTGGCAAGATGGAAAAACTGGATTGGGTAGCTCCGGATATTTCTTCAACCCGGCCATTGAAAACAATGTCGGGATAAGCATCGACCACCATATTTACCTTGTCTCCAATATGTATACGCCCTACTTTTTTTTCTTCAATATTGGCTAAAACCCAGATCCGCTCAGGATTTACGATGGTGAATAAGGGTGTTCCCGAGCTAACGTTTTGTCCTTTTAAAGCTGTAACTTTTACTATGCTTCCTTTAATGGGTGATTTAACGGCTGTACGCCCCAAAGCCAATTGTGCACTATCATAAGTTGCTTTGGCCTGTTTTTCTTGGGCTGCGTAGGTGTCACTGCCGGTTTTATTCAAGGTATCTAATTGGGCTTGAGCAGCTGAGACGGAATCTTGAGCAGAATTTACATTAGCATTCGCAGCTTCCAAGGCCTTCACCGCTGTTTCATATTCCGTTGTACAGCTGTCCAAAGTTTCCTTGGAAACTGCTCCTTGTTGGTATAAAGCCGTGTTCTTGTCCAATATGCGCTTGCTATCGTCCATAGCCAATTTATTAATTGCGGCTTGAGCATTGGCGGCAGATAAGGCGCTTTCTGCCTTGGTGACGGACATCTGTGCAGACTTAATATCGTTTGGTAATTTGGTAACGGCTATTTTGCTAAGTTGCCATGTTGCTTGCGCTTGGGAAGCACTAATAAGATATTGGGAATCATCAACCTTGGCCAACAACGTTCCTTCGCTTACCCTATCCCCCTCTTGAACATAGACATCGTTAAGCTTGCCGGCAACCTCCGCGCTGATACTAACCAAGTCTGCAGAGACTTTCGCATTATCGGTTGTGACCGTAGTTCTAAGCTGGATGTACCAGCGGATACCTAAAATAGCCACTGCGGCTATGACTAATGCCAGGATACCGATGCGAACGATTTTGGATTTCGGTTTTTGCTTTGAATTATCGATAGGATTATTAGCTTCTATTGGATTCATTACTGCTCCCCCTCGTCATTCCATTAATAATTGTTGA
>JBDKUD010000123.1:0-3436 GCA_039679805.1 Syntrophomonas sp.
TTATAAACATTATCGTCTTCTCCTAATAATTATTTCTTGTTTTTGACCGACTGCCTTATAGAAGCGCTTCTATTAGTTTAAAGGGGGTTTTGGTTCTGTGTCATATTTTATCACTCTCTAATCTTAGGTTATATGGATTATGCGACGCTTGAATTGTTATCATTATGGGATGGCTGAAAAATCACACCTGAACTATAATTAAAATCAGTTAGTTCATAAAAATACAGGTACGAATAATGAGAACAAAATAACCTGCGCAATAGAGGTGAACCCTTCTTGAATTTCACTGCCATAGATTTTGAAACGGCCAACGAGCAAAGGTCAAGCGCTTGTGCCATAGGAATTGTCTGCATTGAGGATGGCCTAATAACAGAGCAGGAGTATCATTTAATAAAACCTCCTGGCTTATATTTCAATCACTTTAATACAGCAATACACGGGATAAGAAGAGCAGATGTCATTGATAAGCCGAACTTCGCAGAGTTATGGCCAATGATCAGCCGCTATTTTGAGGATCATATAGTAATTGCCCATAATGCAAGTTTTGACTTGAGCGTATTGCGAGCTGCGCTTGATTACTATGAAATCCCCTATCCGAATCTTAGCTTCGGCTGCACCTTAATGATGTCCAGAAGGCAATGGCCGGAAATCTCGCATAGATTGAATGATGTGGCGGCCATGTTGGATATTGATTTTCTGCACCATCATGCACTGGAGGATGCTAATGCCTGTGCCCGGATAGCGATGCATATACTGGATCAGAACAATTCCTGTACCATTGATGAATTGTCCGCGACCCTGGAATTATCCATGGGCAGTTTATACCCGGGCGGTTATAGACCCTGCAGAACTTCCAGACGAAGATGAACCAGCCAGGACACATATAGGTCATGTAGCTATATACATAGGCGTAATTAACGGCAAACCCTGTATAATAAATACCTGCTCAGACAACCCCACTGCTATAGGAATAGTTTGAATGCCCTGACGCTTTAATTGGTCAGGGCACTTCCTACTTACCTTATTATGTTCTAAGACTTAGATATTATCTTTAAACCACATCAACGTGGCGCTGTTACCAGTTTAGTTATTGTAGTGTATCTCATTCGGTGGATTACCTGAGAAGTTGTTATTATAGCTCTTGCATTTTTCCAGGTAAAATGTTTTAAGAAGTAGGAATAATTTAATATTCAAAGAAGTAAACCTTAAAGACGCTAACCCGATGCCAAGGTATATCCTTTTATGAGCAAATGTTAGTATTTACGATGAGCTGTGAAAAAAATAGTTTGGCTGTCTGCAAAGTTATTTGGTAAAATTGGGACAAAAAGCAAGCCTAGCGTTAAAGGGAGCGACTATGCAAACTTCTGCCTTACTATTAATTGCCTCACTCGGAGCTATTTCTGTCTTATTGATGTTGTATGTTTATATTTTTATATTTGACCACAAGCTTTTTCTTGGTTTGTTGTTTATTGGCTGGACTATTATTGCGTTTAATTATTGTCTGGATGCTTTTTTCCCAAACTTGCTGAGACAAAACCACCTGGTTTTATTTTTGAGCCTAATTTTATACTTCTATGCAAACCTTTTAATATCTTGTGGAACTCTATTATTCCTGAAAATCAAAGCGAGCTTATCCTTATTTTTAAAATTAGGTATAATCTGGCTATTAATTTTTATTTTTTTCTCGAGCCTGAATTGGCCAGATTTGCAGATGATTAAATATACCTTTTTAGCGGTAATTGCGCTATCTTTCTGTGTAGGCACAGTTATGATCAAGTCGGCCAAAAGATTCGGAGGACTTGCTCTTTTTTTAGGTCTATTGAATATTGCCTGGGCATGCAATATTGTTCTTTTTTCCTTTATTCTTGGAATGCCCAAGATGGCTCCATATATTGTTTCTCAAATAATCTTACTCCTTAACGCAATTGGACTTATTCTGCTTTTTCTTAAAGAGCAAAAAGATCAAATTGAACGAAGACAGGCTCAAATAAATTACCTCTCTTTCCATGACGGATTAACCGGATTGTATAATAAGACTTATTTTGATAAGAAAATGCAGGAGTTAGCAAACAACAATGACTGCTTGCCCATCTCCCTTCTCATTGGCGATATGAACGGGCTAAAATTCGTTAATGATGTATTTGGTCATCAAGAGGGAGATAATTGGCTGAAAAGGATGGCCCATATTATTCAACAATCTTGCCGTCAAAAGGATATTATAGCCAGATGGGGCGGAGATGAGTTTGCCATTATTATGCCAAACACGGACAAAGAAACAGCTCTCGATATTGGACATAAGATTAGCACAGCCTGCAAAAGCAATCAGGAGACAGACATTCTTTTAAGTATATCCCTGGGGGTGGCAACTAAAGCCGATAGTGAGACGGATTTGTCTAAGGTCTTAAAAGAAGCTGAGGAACTAATGTATGAAATTAAACTTATCGAAGGCAAGAAAGCCCGATGGATCATCGCTGAAATCTTAGGTGAACTGCTGCAGAAAAAGGATTATGAAACCAAAGAACACATTGAAAGACTGGTTTCACTCGGTAAAGACTTCGCAGCAATTCTTAACTTTTCTAAGGAAAACCTGAATAATCTTATTCAGGCTATAAATTTACATGATATCGGTAAAATCGGTATACCTGAAGATATTGTTCTGAAGGAGTCCCATCTTAATGAATCAGAATGGTTTGCTATGAAAAGACATGTTGAAATTGGCTATCGAATTGCTCACGCGTCCGGAGAATTTGCCCATATCGCTGATATTATTTTATATCACCATGAGTGGTGGAACGGCCAAGGCTATCCCCAGGGGCTTAAAGACGAAGAGATTCCTCTTTTGTCACGTATTATATCAGTTTTGCACGCTTTTGATGTAATGACACATGAACAACCTTACAAATCCGCTATGACTATAAAAGAAGCTCTTGATGAAATTTATCTTAAAGCAGGAACTCAGTTTGACCCTACTTTAGTTCCAGCCTTCATTAAGATGATGAGCAATAAAAGCCTCGGCTAAAGGGAGTCCCTCTTTCTTTCATACCAATTTACAGTAATTTTCCACTAGAGAAGCAAACCTAACTTTTAATCAGGGTGTCCGGCGTTCGAATCGCCGATGGCCCACCATTTGGAAATAAGTAACCGCGCAGGATAGCGCGTTTTTTTGTTTTTAATAAGCTGTTGATGCCAAACACATCAACAGCTAAAGGATCATGGGACAACCGTTTATATTTTCCGCAGTAATCCATCCTGCTATTTCCTTTAGAAACGATTTTTCAGCAGCTTTAACATTGTGGAACATCAAGTAATAACCGGTATATGGCAACAAGCTCATCAAGTGTCATTCGTACTAAACCGCTGCTGTTAGGAGCTACAAAATCTCTTATACCAGGAATAATATTATTATCTTGGAAACCCCAGCTAGCTGACCTTTTCT
>JBDKUD010000005.1:0-4821 GCA_039679805.1 Syntrophomonas sp.
TGGGTGATGTTGATAAAACCCTGGATGGCGTGTCTTTCAAGCCGCGCCGGGAATTTAGGATTCTGGCGGTACCGGTCCGGGCCAACTATGGCGGTACCATAAAAGAGCCTGGTAATTTTGCCGATGCCGATCTATTTCTGCGTAAGGTCTTTCCCCTCGCCAATGAAAATGTCAAATTTGAAATTGGCCCTATGCAAGATTTAAGCGACAGACGATATGACCTTAACACCGAAGACGGCCGTAAATGGGCGTGGTTAAAAATAAGAGACCTGCAGCCGGATAAATATGTTAGTCCCCAGTATGATGCTATCGTGGGCTTTGTCGCCGAGCCGATACTATTATATGAAACCGACCAATATCAGGTCTATGTACAGGGGTTTACGGTTCGTAAACCGGCGGCCCTGGTAGCCCTTGGCAGCGGCTATCAAACAACGCTAGCCCATGAAATTGCTCATTACTTTAATATAGGAGATGAATACAACGGCGGCAGTTTTAACCTGAGTGTTAACCCTCCTCCCCTTGGTTATACCGGAACCGATTGGGATACCAACGCCCCTATAACCAGTCAGGCCAGTGATGTGAAACCGGCCGCGGCAGGTTCTGGTTCTCTGATTTCCTCCCAACTCCATCCGTTTGAATTCGGAAAAAGAAGGCTGCTGGGGGATGAGATCAGCTTCATGGGAAGTGGAGCCACATCTGAGTTCTGGATCAGTCCCGCCATCTGGAAACACCTGTATAACACCCTGGCACCGCAATCAACGGCACAAGCTGCCGCCATAAATACTGAACGGGAAATTGTGGCTGCCGGTCTGATAAGTGATACCGGAATTGAGCCATTGGTTCCCTGGTTCAGCTATATTCCCGACGTGCCGGCTGCCATTGCCACCGGAACTCACAGCATCCGTGCCGTGGATGAAACCGGCAGCACCCTGGCCACTCAAGGATTTACACCTTATTTTACCCAGTTGACAAATCCCCCCATGACATCGGATAAGGGTGTTTTTGAGGTGGCTGTCCCGCTCCCGGCCGGAACCAGAGCATATCAGATATTTGCCGGGGAAACCCTTCTGGGTGAGATACCGGTTAGCCCGGAAGCTCCGGTGATAAGCATAACCAAACCTTCAGCAGGAGAGACGCTGTCCGGCGAGGCAACTATTGAATGGACGGCGAGCGATGCTGATTCAAGCGAGTTATTTTATCGAGTGGAATACAGCCCTGATGGTAATCAATGGATGGTACTGGAATCAGCCCTACCCTCGACTCAATATGTAACGGACTTTGCGACGCTGCCTGGAGGAAGCCAGGCGCTTATCCGGGTTACAGCTACCGATGGCATAAACACTGCAATAGCCACCAGTCCGGCCTTTGAAGTCCCCCTAAAAGCACCGGAAGTATACATACAATCACCGACAGACAGTGAGAGTATCTCGCTCCTGGAAGGACTATTTTTACAGGGCCGGGCCTATGATCCGCAGGAACAATGGATATACGATCCAACCCAATTGGTTTGGACCTCGGACAAGGATGGTGAACTGGGCCGGGGGCCGGCGATTTTCCTTGATAACCTGTCTGCCGGTACGCACGTTATCACCCTGCAGGCTACCAACAGCGCTGGCATGAGCTCCGCCAAAAGCGTTACCGTCACCGCTGAAAATAATGGTAATCCTCCTGTTGATGAGTGCTTTATCGCTACGGCCGCCTTTGGCTCCAAGCTTGAACCTTCGGTGGTCCTGCTACGGCAATTCAGAGATCGCTTTTTGCTCAGCAACGGTCCGGGAAGAGCCTTCGTGGACTTCTATTATCGAACCTCACCACCCATTGCTGCCTTTATAGCTGGCAGTGAACCATTACAGGCGTTGGTAAGAGTATTGTTAATACCTGTAATTGTTATGGCTTATAGTATCATGCAGCCAATTGCCGGTATAGGATTTATTTGTATTCTGATTTTTATTCTAGTGCTGAAAGTACGTCGTCCACGAGTTTTAGCCAAATAAGTTAAGGCAATAAGTGAACTTTTCGGTACGTGGTACGGAAAAGTTCACCTATTAAGGCAAACAGGCGTTCTCTTCTGTTTCAGTAAAACATCATAAGTTATGATTTACATCAATAGTAATTTCTAACTTAAACTATGTCTTCCAAGGGAACATAATATTCTCTGTATTCCAGCAGGTCCAGCAAAGCTGACTCGGCTTCATTCCTGGTCTTGAACCACCTTACCCCGGCTATTCCCTTTTGCCAATCATAGGAAGGTACTTGTTCTGGATCAAGATTCCAGATAAATGCATATCTATCGCCATCAGTTGCTATCGACCATGCTTCCTCCTCACCAATCCATGGTTGTGAAAATGGTCCATTAAACTCTCGCAGGTATTTCAAATTCATATTTATCACCTCCATCTTTTTTTGTATTTTTCCCTGCCCGGTTACTATTATTAATAATAAGTGAACTTTTATGAGAGTTCACTTATTGTTTGGTTACCCGTCAGTATATTTGGTATACTATAAATAGGAAAAAAATGGAGGCTGAGTCTTATGATAAATACAACTGCAGTTCCTAATACGACTGATTTTCGTCCACTCTTTTGGGATACAGATATTAATACTATTGATTCACAAAAAAATAAAAAACAGATTATACAGCGCATATTGAATTTTGGCAACGAAAGGACTTATCAGTGGATGTTTCAGACTTATTCAGTTGATGACGTTATAGGTGTGGTAAAGTACGACAAAAACGTCAGCCCCCGTTCAGCGGTTATGATTGCCAACTATTATAATATTTCCAAGGAGGAAATTGCGTGTTTGAAAAATGCCTTAAAACCGAATTACTTCCCATTCTAGATATGCTAGTTGCATCTAAAACACTTACGGATAACGATTTTTATTTAGCAGGCGGAACAGCTCTGGCCTTACAGTTCGGTCATCGCCTTTCTGAAGACCTGGATTTCTTTACAATCGAAGAATTCAATCCTCAAACGATTATTAATCGTTTACAGGGAAAAAACCATCTTCAAGTGATTAATATAGATGACAGAACTCTAAACGTGCTGGTAAATGCTCAAAAAATCAGCTTTTTTCACTATCCTTATAAAACCATCCGGGACTTGCTAGATTTTAGGGGATGTCCTATTGCTAATTATCATGATATTGCGGCTATGAAAATTATTGCTATAGCCCAAAGGGGATCAAAAAAGGATTTCGTTGACTTTAGCACTTTACTGGAGAACGGTTTAACTTTTTCACGGATGATTGAAAGCCTTATAGACAAATATCCTAAAATAGAATACAATCTTCCTCATTTAATACGCAGCATAGGTTATTTTGGAGATGCTGATGGTGACGTCATGCCGGTAATGAATAGGGGAAATAATTTTTCTAGCCTAACCCCACAAGAATGGGAAAAAATAAAAGCAGCTATTATTAGCCTTCAAAAAGCAGAGTTCTCCATATTGACTGAAAAACGGTAAAAGGATAATAGCAATAAGTGAACTTTGTGAACCAGGTTCACAAAGTTCACTTATCTGTGGGCCATGTGTTGGTGGACTTGGTGCATACCGTAGAAATTGGCTATAAAGTCTACCATTTCGCCTTTGCGTTTAGCAGTGCCAGGAATAGTGATACCGGCCAGGGTGGCAACGGTCTTAATCTCTGCTATTTTCAATTCATTTAACATAATCGTAATTTCCGATTTGCTTAATTGGGGAATAGTCTCAACTATTTGCATGGGGTTGAACTCTTTGCTGCTCTTCTTACGGCTTGACGGTTTTATTACCGAAGGACGGATTTCATCCGCAGCCAGGTTTGCGCCGGTGCAATCATTCGAGCCCTGTACCTTCATATAAATATCATCCAGCATATCTTCCAGTTTACTATCAGCATAAATCTCAAATATACGTTTTACCCTTATTACTATCCCTAATAAATCCCTTACTCTCATCTTGATACCTCCAGTAACCTTTCCATCATTTCACGCAAAACCACCAGCATCATTTGGGACTGACGGCAATTAATGTCGGTAAAAACCGGGTTCCCCAGTTCCGAACCTTTGGCTATACCATCCCCGTAAGTGAGATAATTACTAAACACCATATCCCCGAACATATACTGCATCCGTTCCAGGGCATAGGTCTGAGTGGTCTTAGGTTCACCGCCGTATTCACGCACACTGTTGGCAACAATCCCTAATAATTGAGTAGGCCGGTAACCCGGAGAAGCCTGGGCAAACAGTGCATTCAACTTATCCACCTTATTAATCAGCGCCGATAGGCCATAAGTTGACAGTTTGTCCAGCAAGGTGGGGATAATGTAAAAATCACTGGCATAGATGGCATTCTGGGTTATATAGTTTAAATTAGGAGGACAATCGATGAAAACAAAATCATAATTCTGCCGTACCCGGTCAATAATTCGCGCCAGTACATTTAATTTATAAAATTCTGTCCCCAAACTGCCCTCATAACTGGCCCGGCGGTAAACAGCGATATCCATATCCGTATCCACCAGATCTTGGTGGGAAGGGAGCAGGTCAATGGTAGGATAAACATTATCCCGCTGCCGCCGCACATGCCACTTAAGTATGTACTGGTTAACATTAATATTAGGATTATCATTTTCTAAAAACGGCTTAAACAAATCCCTTAATGTGCCCAGCTTCTTATCATAAGCCAATTCCTCATAAAGCTCGGCCGATAGGCAGGAAATAGACAAATTACACTGGGCATCACAATCCAGGAGCAGCACCCGCGGGGGCTCGCTTTTACCCGTATATCTCAACCATTGCGGCTCATCCAAATGAAGCAATCCCGTCCCCAGGTGATGGGT
>JBDKUD010000074.1:0-4148 GCA_039679805.1 Syntrophomonas sp.
TTACCCCCAGTTTATTTATTAAGTACACCCAGGAAATCAAAAATACTTTTTGAAACTGCGGCTTTAGGATTCATTTGCACAAAAGGTATACCCTCATTTACGGAAGCTACTACCATTTTCCCATCGCTGGGAATATATCCTTGAATTTTCATGTTCATTGCCTTTTCAAAATCCCTTGGTTCAATTCCAGCCACCCCTGATGACCTATTTAGAACCAGGATAGCTTTTGGCAATAAAGATAAAGATTTTAAAATATCCAATCCTTTTTTAATATTTTTTATGGTGGGTATATCAAGGGCCCCCAAAAGTATAATCTTATCAGACTTTTCCAGAGCAGTTAAGGTTATCTCATCAATACTTGAAGGTGTATCAATAAATGTATAATTATACCTTTCTTTAAAGGCTTGTAATATTCTGTCAACGGCATCAGGTTTCACCAACTCCGCCAATTCTGGTTTATTCGGAGCTGGTAAGATGTAAACTCCATTTCTTTCATACACATAGTCTTGCAGTATATCAGGGTTTAGGTTGGCATCTTCCTGCACTAATTCAGCTATTGTTAGTCGAGGAGTTAAATTCATCATTAGGCTAATATCCCCAAACTGAATGTCAAGATCAACTAAGCCTACTGGCTGCCCATATCTTTGTGCAGCCCCCACCGCCAGGTTAGTACATATAACTGATCTCCCTACGCCTCCTTTGGGGCCAAAAATACTGATTATTTGATTTTTTGAGGTGTTAGAGCTGGTTAGGGCTTTTCCTACACGTATTTTGGGGGTTTCATTCAATTCTTGCCTGGTTTTCGATAAATTGTACACTTCCCGGATAGTAGAACTGAGTTCCTGCGATGATATGGGTTTGATCAGATAGGCCTTGGCTCCGGCCATCATAGCCTTTTGAAAACTTTGTGATTCATCATTAATTGAAACCATAATTACAGAAATTCGGGGAGTATGAAGAGTTATATACCTGGTAGCTTCAATTCCATCCATTCCAGGCATATTCTGATCCATTATAATAACGTCCGGCTCCAACCTGGGTATTTTATTAATTACTTCTTCACCATTGTTGGCTTCCCCGACAATATCTATTACTTTATCCAGGTCCAATAATCTTCTGATACTGGACCTAGTATGCTTATTATCATCAGCTAAGAGAACTTTGATTTTTTTCATTAACTGTCCTCCTTTTTGCGACTAATACTAATATTATCCTACAGTCAATTGTATAAAAAATATTGCTCTATTTCACCATGTTAAGCATAAATTATAATTTTTTATAACTTTTTAGTTAAAGCCGTTATCTACTTTAAAAAATCTGTGAGTTGATAAGGAGGTAGAACAACCCAAGACTTATCTACAGGTGAACGTAGCAAGAGGCGCAGATTTCCCTTTTCAGAAGCCAATACCAGGCGCTGCGCTTCTTGCGGAGCTACAGCTAGAACTATACTCTTTGCATCATCAGCGATCTTCTTCCCATTATCTGTCTGGTTATTTGGCATAGCCAGAACCTCTATATTCTGAAGTGTATAAACACTGAAAGACACTGGTTTTTCTCCTATAGGTATTTCTATGGTTCCAATAATATCGACCCGGTCCCCCGGCTTAATATATCCTGAAACACCACTAATAGAATCTATAGGAACAGAAATACCTCTTTTATTAACTGGTATTGAGTAAGCTAGTCTTCCAGTCTTACTCGATGATGATAATAAGTCCTGTTTTAACATCTGCTCTCCGGGAAATACCTCTCTCACAGCTGTTTTCCCCACAACTAATTGCTTGTCTTTAATTGCATCAGGATGTACATAATTATCGGGAATTTTTTCTACCGTTATTTGTTCGGCAGTAATTATGGTATCCTTTTTTATGTTCTGGCTGGCTTTGACTATTTTAACTAGATTATCTGGTTCATAGCGGTTTTTAATAGTCTGAATATATTGATAAGATAGAAAAGATGCGATAAGACCACAGATAATTGCGATAGCCCAGTATTTTCTAGTCCCTTTAAACACAGATTAACCTCCTTATTCGCACAATTGTGAACCGTATAAACCAAAATTTCTCCCTTGGGTACTGCTTTTGTCGGGAATTACATAATGAATAAAACTTCCCTTAATCTCGTTATCCTGTCCATTTCCTATATAACTATCAACAAAGAAAGCCCCAAAGCCCACCACTTTAATACTATCTATATGACCCCCGGAAGTTATTTCGTTTACAGTTACGATTGGAACCAATAATATTCGCGAACAGTTCCTATCAAACGAATTGAAAGTACACTCCGGAACATGATGGCATTCGTCAATATGGTAAGCAATGCCTGCTCTGGTCGGTTCAGACATATTACCGGTTTCGGTATTAATGATATCGTTCACCTTGATTTCGCCATTATAACCATTTTTCAAATTTGTTCGAAATATATCTGCTCCTGTAAGCCCCAGACTCAGGGCGCTGAACCATCCCTTTTGTTGGTTATCGCCGGAACCTTCCTTTAATACAATTTCCTGCCCAAACTGAAAGTCATCTTCGATTACCCCCAAAGGTGCGGCTCCCGTCATTCCTGTAACCGGTGCAATTCTGGCCTTAGCTTGAGCTTTTACGTCACTTGTATTTATACCCATTATTTTGGCAAAAACTAGTTTGACCTGCCGCTGACTAGCCCCTATAATGGATGTATTATTATCCGCTATCTGAAAAGTAGCCTCCCCTTCAGCTGCCCCATTCATGGCGGCATAAGAATTGGCAACATTCAAAGCACCCGTAGGGTCGTCCGGTAATTCCTGGACTCCTGCCAATACAGCGCTATCAATAGCATTGGTTAATTTTACTTTATTAAGAATAAGCAACCCAGTATCGGTTACCAGGGAGGTAAATCCGAGCAAGGCAATCATTGCACATGCCACTAAAACCATCACCGTTCCCTTTTCATCCCTTATTAAGTTTATAATTTTTAACACACTGCCACCACCCTGCCAATTAATTTTCTACGCGCATAGAACATTGCGCCGACAAGGGGAAGGAATTATCCTCATGATTAACATTGCTAAGTATATCTGCCAAAAAGGGAGTGATTAATGGTACCGAATAGTCAACCTCAACTTGCAGCGGACTGCCTTTGGACCTGTTTTCATCAGCGGGAGTAACTGTAACCCTCAGTCGGCTTTCATCCAAAGATGGCCCCTGGGAGATAATGATACTCTGGATTTGAGAATTACTATTTCCTACAACTCCGTAGCGAGCCCCATCCCGAGCCAGGTTGCTGATTACCAGATAACTGCTGAAGATCCTTCCAAATTCAAATATACTCATTAGCAACATTAATAAAATAGGAAGAACCAAAGCCAATTCAACCATGCCTTGGGCATCGCCTTCTGTAAATAATTTCCTGAACCGTGACATTTTACCACCAACCCTTAAAATAGGTAGCCACTACTCCCAGTGCTATAGCTACTCCGTAAGGAAAACAAATGGTTAAATCATCCTTGTTTATTAAATCAGAAGTGTTAACTACCCCTTGTACGGATAGAAGCAATCTTCTTACAAATGTCATAAACGTGTCTTTTTGTAATTGTCGGCGTAATAGAATAGCTATTGCTATAAAACCGCCAAATATAGCCATCCATAAGCAAGTATTTAGGACAAAAGTACAACCCTTTAAGGCACCAACCATTCCAAGAAGTTTAACATCACCAGCCCCTAATCCGCCCAGGAAATATGGAATTATTAATAGTCCCATTCCCAGTGCAAAGCCTTTCAGGCTAAATAAAATTCCAGTGTAGTTTCCTGAATAATAACTATAAAAAAAAGCCACTAATAAACCAATTATTATTATTTGGTTAGGGATTTTATTTTCCTTAATATCAAATATTGTTGCAGCAGATACAAGACCCAGCAAGATAATATCTGTTAACATCACTTACCTCCGAGATAAAAATAAGCCCTACAAGAAAGTAGGGCCGGAAGTATTTCTGCTGCAAAAACTAAATAATTGAGTCTGAAAGCTCCTGTATCTTGGCAACGACCTTAGTACCTATCCCGCTCAATACTGCGAGTACACCAATCGCGATAACAGCAAGAATAAGGCCATATTCTACCATGCCCTGTCCTTTTTCCTCAACCAAAAAACCCCTAATAATTTTTAACATT
>JBDKUD010000064.1:0-4113 GCA_039679805.1 Syntrophomonas sp.
CAATCAATACCAATATTGCAGTCTTTGTGAGTATTACCGTAATATACATTTTTGCTCAGATCTATGATATCGGATCTATCAGGGCATTTGCGCTGCCCATGATGTTTGGTACGATTTCCGGCTGCTATTCCACTATCTGTATTGCCGGACCACTCTGGACCATGTGGCAGAATCGTAAGCAAAAAGCACAAAGTACTGTAAAACCTGCTAAGGCATAAATATAACATTCCAAATGCTAATTAAAAACTGATATGCTCCCCTTAAGGCAGATGGTTAAGTAATAAAAACCTTCTGCATGGAAAGGGGAGCAAATTGTTTCGGGTCTGTAAATAAGTACTAAAAAAACATATAATGGAATAAATGTTTGGCTTAATTGGAGAAAGAATTATGTTTGACGTCGACACAATTGGAGAACTGGGAAAACTAAATTTATTTTTAAAAAGCAATAAGTTTTGTATACCCTCTCGGGAGGACCTGCGTAGGATGCTGGCTAATCAGGGAGTAATAAAAAAAACCATGCCTATTTTGGAAGAAGACCTTAGGGAGGTTACCGGTAACCGGTCTTTAGTTGCTGTAGATGGGTCCAGACTGGAATACGGATCATTTTATCCTTATTATATTGTTTTTATGAAATCCCTGGCGAAGAGTACGCGGACTAGCGATGGAAGAGACAGTATCATAGATTCACAGATATTAACTCCGGTAGATCCGGCTTTCTTTAGTCAGGTGGAAGAATACAGTCGGAAAAGACAAGTTCCTATTGATGAGGCCTATCGTAATCTTTTAAAAGAATCCCTGGCTTTGATGGAATTAAAAACAGCCTTAAAGGCAGTTCGGGATTTTGATCCCTGTCTGTTGATTATGGATGGTGGATTCTTGTTGTTTGATAAATTCCCGGAATGGCAGGAACTTTGTGAAATGTGTATAGCACAAAACACTATACTGGTAGGGATAATTGAGGAGGTTGCCACTGCCGAACTGGGGAAATGGTTTAATCTGGCATCACCATTTAGACCCCGGGTTTATGACCGGGAAGTGCTCTTTGGTGTATTTGATCCGGGTGAATATATACACTTTGATAATGAAAATAGGATAAAAAAGAATTACTGTACAGTATTTGCTCGCCTCGCTTCTGCGCCGCAAGCCTGTGGATGCGATTTTCTGCCGGACCAGGAAGGGTCGGTAGATAAAACCATGGACTTTCTTTATACCATTACGCCCCGGCATGGACAGAGTATTCCCGCCTGGCTGCAAATAGTTGATGCCGAAGTAAGGCTGCGTAAGAAGGAAATGGACCGGGTGGTTGATACCTGTATCGATAAAGATACCTACGAAAGATATTTCAAGGCTAACCGGGAGAGACGAACATATTAAGAGTAAACTCAACTGTTTTGGGGAGGACAAGTTAAATGCATGTTGTTGGGATGACCAATGAAAGAGAAATATGGGCAGCTTGCGGAGATCGCAAGTTTCGCCTTAATGAACTCTTAATCATAGAAGATGACTACCTGAATCTCCCGGTAGGTGAAGTGGTGGAGACATACGCTATTAATCCGTTGATTCCCGCTGTTGACGAACGTTCCCCGGTGCTGGTTGACGGTGAAGTTTTTAAAGCCCTGGGTATGTTGGGCTACGAAGTTCAGGATGAAATGATTTATCTGGCTAAAATACGTATGTTAAGTGAATTGTTTTACCCGGTGCGGACTGGAGCCTCGATACGTGAACCCCATTTCAGCGAGGTCGAGGAACTACTGATTCGCTCTTATCCGGATAAAGGACTGTGTATCGGGGTAATTCAGGGAACGGAAGGTTTAACCGCTTCACTGCCGGATGAATTAAGCAACATAGCCCCTTTATACAGCCAAAAAGAGGGTATTCAACCCCAGGTGGGAGTACCTTATATTTTTAATTACAGATCAATGCAGGATTACCCCCATCTTGGTATATTTGGAGGGTCAGGTTCCGGAAAATCTTTTGGCCTGCGTGTAATTATTGAGGAATTAATCTCACGCCGGATTCCGCTGCTGGTATTCGATCCTCATTATGAAATGAGTTTTGCCGATATTTTTTCCGAGGAGCTGCCACCTAACTTTAAGACCAGGATGGACAGGCATTGCCGGATTGTTACAGTGGGAAATGATGTAGGGGTAAGGTTTGATTCTCTTAATTCAGGTGATCTGTGCAATCTTCTGGGAGCGGTCAGCTCGTTGACTGAAGCCATGGAAAATGCGGTAGCCAGTCTCCTGGAATCAAAAGATAATTTAAGGCTCTTTGCCGATCGGCTTAGCACCTTGATATCCTTGCTGGAAAGCCCGACTGAAGATATGTTCAGGCAGGAATTCATGAACCGCAAAGATATCGAAGAAAAAAGAAAAAATGCTTACTTTAATAAATTACTGGCTCTGAAAAAACAGGTGGGCCAGCTCAGCACCCTGAAATCTATTAATTGGAGATTAAACCGGTTGCTTCGGCAAGGAATTTTTATGGAACAGGGAATCAATAAAATCGAAGAGGGCCTAAAGGCTCAACAGGCAGTAATAATTCGGGGCAGCATCTGGATGCTCCGGGTTTATGCTGCTTATGTTTTGCGCAGCGTTTATAACAAACGCCGCGATTACCGGGATGCCCTGCAAAAGGGGATACCGGTGGGAGAAAAGTTTCCGCCTTTTGTGGTTATTACAGATGAAGCCCATAATTTCGCCCCCCGAGGTGAAAATAATATACCCTCCCGGCGGGAGATCAAGGAAATTGCCCAGGAGGGAAGAAAATACGGAGTCTTTTTAATCCTGGCCACTCAGCGCCCGGCCTTGCTGGATGATACTGTCAATGCCCAGTTAAATACCAAGCTGATTTTTCGGACGGTAAGGTCTACGGACCTGGCAGTAATTAGAGAAGAAACAGATATTGGCAATGAGGAACTGAAACGGCTGCCCTACCTGCCTTCAGGAACCAGTTTTATTTCTTCGCCTATTTTTGGCCGCACCATGTCAGTAAGAATTAGGGTTTCCAAAACCAGGAGCCCGCACCAGATTAACCCGTTTGACGAACTGCAAGAACAAACCGAAGATAATAGCCAGGAGGTTTTGAAAGCCATCCAGGATTGTTTTCCGGTAAGTGAAGCCAACCTGGTGGATGCCCTGTTAAGATTAGAGAAGAACAATATCATGATAAGTGCCGAAGAACTGCTGGCTCTCCTTGACAACCTGGTGGACCAGGGAAAGTTGGCCAGAGAAGATAATATCTTATTGGGTTGTACATATTCAATCAATAAATAATAAATCTGTGTAAATCATAGTAAATCTGTGTACGAGCAAAGCGAGTCAGTGTTGAATTTTAGTTATAAATCCGCGTTGAATTTTAACCTTAAGGATGATTGAAAATGAAGTTTTTATATCTAACCGATACTCATATTCGAGGTAACAATCCCCAGAATCGGACTGATAAACTGGCCCAGACCTTAAAAGATAAACTAATCGAGGTTCTGGAGATAGCCAGTCATTATCAGGTCGACTATATTCTGCATGGGGGAGACTTTTTCGATACCCCCAGCCCATCCCTGGCTATTACCGGCGAATTCCTGGAACTGTTTAACGAATGTCATATTCCCATATATGCTATCAGCGGTAACCATGATTTATTTGGCGCTAACCAGAACTCACTTCCCCGCACTTTATTAGGCTTTTTGGCCCGGTTGGGTTTTATCAAGCTTCTGGAAGCGGGCCAACCAATATTTTTGGACAAGCATAATTGCAGAGTTCAATTAACCGGTCAGCCCTATCATTATGACATGCATCGCAGGGTGTCCGGTCTTGTTTATACAGTCAAGAAAAATGGGGCCGATGTCGCCATACATATGGTTCACGGCATGCTTGTGAATGAAAATAGTTTCCCCGGGGATTTAACCTTGATAGACCAGATTACCGGTACTGAGGCCGACGTAACCTTAAGCGGGCATAACCACCTGGGTTTTGGGATAATCGAAAAAAATGGCAAATCATTTATAAATCCGGGCGCCCTGGTACGGCTGTCCAATCATCGTAACGAAATATCCCGCCCCGTACAGGTAGTTCTCATTAACCTGGACGGAAAACGGGTGGAATCCACTATTATACC
>JBDKUD010000350.1:0-2211 GCA_039679805.1 Syntrophomonas sp.
GAACGTTTGCTTGATGAAGCCCGTCTTGCAGCTCAGGGCAAAGTACCTGGCAATAGCTATGAAAAAGATATATGAAGCACCCGCATAAATAGATTCAAGGCTTTATATAACGCTCCCCTCTGTTTGAAACCTTTTGGCCATGGAATTGCACAATCCAACCATTATTCCGGTAACGAGAGCCAGCCAGAATCCGGGCGATTGAAAGCCCCCCACCAGCCAGTCGGTGAGCATAACCATCCAGGCGTTTATGATCAGGACGAATAAACCTACGGTAATAAGATTCAGCGGCAGAGCTGCAACCATAATCAACGGCCTTAACAGCCAGTTGAAGGCGGTTAGCAGCAGGGCCGCCTCTATCAGGGACAGAATACCATCCCACCGGATAGTGGGGAAAATCATGCCCGCCAGATACAAGGCCAGCAGGTTGGAAACAGCGATATACATAAACTTGCGCATAGATAATTTCCTCTCTTTGCTATGGTAATCACTGCAATTTCACTGTGACTTCCACTTCCGGGGTGTATATCTCAACTATATTTACTGGTCCTTGGGCTCTTATCTCATTAAGTATGTCTCTTCCGGCATGCAACCCCCTCCAAATGACGGAAGCCCGGGAGCATTTCCGGTTCCAAATCCACTTCCAAAACGCCATCCAGTCTATGACTTCCTCCAGGGTTTCGTCAATCACCGGCAGCAGCAGCGGAAAAGTAAAACCAAACCGGGAGGGGATTCTAAATTTTACAATCAGAAACGTACTGTGCTTGCTATTCCACATAAACCTGAACTGTCATATGGCCTTCCTGGGGATCTTCAACTTCAACATCCACCAATTTGCCATCCATCAGGCCTTGATCAATAAGGCTTACCAACTCCGTAAAATCAATCTGGCTCAGATCAATACCCTGCTTGTTCATTTCATCCCGGGCCTGGGCGGGAATGAAATTCATACCCTTGCCTAAGAACTTGGATGCCACCCTGACCAGGCGTAAAGGAATATTAACGTTTACTTTGGTTTTATCTCCATTCACTTTGACCTTGAAAAATCTGTTTTCGTCACCGGGGGCAGGGGTGTCTTTGGGGCCCGTATCCAGTGCCTGAAGCAGTTCCAATCCCTCGCCGGCACTAATTTTTCCTTCCTGAATCATCTCTAAAACCTTTAATTTATCTGTGCTCATGATCAGCACTCCTTTCTGCCAATTCTTAATTTTTAAGCTTCTTCAGCTGTTCTATAGCTTCTCTTGGTTCAATTATTCCTTGATTCAAAGCGTCCAAAACCTCATTGCGGAGACTGGACTGGGCACTGCCAGGATCAGGGTTTGCAATTCCATACCCCAATGCTTGAATAACTCCGTCCAGACGGTTGCGAACGGTGGGATAGGAGATGCCCAGTTCTTTTTCTACTTCTTTTATATTGCCTCTGCTTTTCAGGAAAACTTCCACAAACTCTATTTGTTCCGCTGGAAGCTGACAGAATTTACAGGTATCAAATTCTCCCTCCAGTATGCTATTACAATGGGAGCACTTCAGACGGGTGACCTGCAGTTCTTCATTACAAATGGGACATTTGCCCGGAGCTTTATACCGAATGACTAACACCCCTTTCCTTAATCCTATATTAACAATATAAATATAAACATTAATAATGTCAATGTGTAAATTAAGATAATTAATATTAAACGTTAAGGGGTTAGACGTATTCTTCGTAACTCTCAATAAATCAGATAAGGACTATTCACCGTCTACTATGTACCAGAATTACGCCATTAATGAAGAACAATTTCACTGGCAATCAAAAAGTGTAACCAGTGTATAATCTACCACTGGCCAAAGATACATTAATCAACAACACAACGGCAACCGAGTGCTCATTTTTGTGAGGGATTATAAAAAGGACGGACAGGCAGCAGTACCATACACATGTATCGGATTAGCTGATTATGCAAGCCATTACGGCTCCGCCCCTATAAGTATTGTCTGGAAAATGCGTGAGACCATGCCGGGGTTTGTACTGAAAGAGGCAGTGACGGTGTAAGTAATATGAATTTATTTACCGTGGAATTATATGCAGGAATAGGATTTAATAACATAGAAGTTAATTCCAGAATGTGTCATTCAATAGGGGAATGACACAATTATAGAAATAAATAAGTACGGTCTGGTTTGTATTAAATATATTTGTGATGCAAACAGTTAAAGCAATATCTTGGGGAG
>JBDKUD010000382.1:0-4134 GCA_039679805.1 Syntrophomonas sp.
GTCCTCTCTTATCTCGATAAACGCTCGGGTTTCAACTGCATAGATACTCTGCCTGGGGATTTCTTCTATAACTTTAAAAGGAGAATGAATCACTCCAATTGGTTTAAAAATAATAGATTCCATAAAATATTCCTTTCTACGCAGTTTTATTAACGGAACTTAAATTAAAGGATAAATAATTAGTATCTCATGATATATTTCAAGCTTCGTGTTATTAGCCTACTGGACAGTATTAAATACGGATAAGGTATGTTCGTAGACGAATCCCCCGTCCATTAACCCTCTCGTTTTGTTACGCTTTTTATTTGAAGTGCGACACATTCCATTATTCATCTTCGTTTGTTTTTAGCGAGGTTTACTTATTTAAATCTCGGTTTCTCAAAACCCATTTATAATCCAGATTATCTTCAACCAAATCTTCAGATTCGGGGAAAAACCTAGATATAACTGTTTCATTTGATATCTCTTTTGGGACTGATATAAAACGTGAATAAACCTCAGTGCCAGTCTTAATCACATCATCAATTAAAACAAAACAATCTATTGCTTGAACCAAATTCCATTCCACTAACTCGTTATAGTAGTTATGGTAAGAAATTTGGTTATCTTTAGCTTGATTTTCTGCAATCTTATAAGCGTGATCGAATGATAATGCATATACAAGGACTATGCTCTCCTCGAATGTTTTTATTGCATTAGAATAGTATTTATCGATTGCTTCAGGCGTTGGTTTTCCAGATATTACGCTCTCGTATAACAATTTAACACCATACCATTGCCAACGCTTTTTTCTACTCCTATTATGTTTCATGACAATCTCCTTTTGTCACCGATTTACAAAAGCCAATCTTATGTTTTAGTATAAACTATTATTTACATTCTTCGCATTAACACTTCTCGCCCCAGCAGGGCGGGATTTCTCTGTTATGCAACACCGCTTGCTTTTTTTGATCAGACCTCCACTGCTAGCAAAGTCAAGTTTGCATAACCAATAATGGTTAAACTGGTATACCATTAACGCCTATAATTTACAATAACATCAATAAATTTTGTAGCCGTACTCACCATATCAATAGATGTGATAATCATTGCTTCCCAGCGACTTCCAATTTCCTCTCGGGCTTTTTGCGTATACATATAAACAAAATCAGTTTCTTCCGTCTCCCCACACAATTTTGTAATCATGGATAGCAGGATTTGTGTGGATACCAGGGAGTTTTCTTTGTACAGCGCAGCAAGTATTTTATGGCTATTATAATTAGGCATAGTATAATGTTAATAATTGTTAATAGGCTCAATGATATAAAGAAACAGGAGGTGCCTTTTGTGGATCTGTATGTTACCTTGTTTGTTGTTTTCCTGCTGGCAGGAATAGCAACTATAATTAAATATTTTGGCGGTGAATTCCTGATATCTGGTTATAATACCTCTTCCTCCGCTGAACAAAGATATATGAAAGAAAACGGTATCAGCACCTTCATAGGCAACTATCTATATTTACTAGCCGGTATTATCCTGACTGGATACCTGATCAAAAAAGCCGGCTTTATATGGGGAGTAGATATATCCTGGGCACTGTTTGTGGTCGTTATTATTGTTATGTTAATCCGAGCCCGGCGATTTAATCCGCCAGCTTCCCAGAACACTACTAAGTCCGCAGGAATTCAAAAAATCGGCCTGTGGGCTGGAGCTATAATCACTCTTGCAGTTGCTGGATCGATTACCTGGAATGCTCTGCCCACCCAATACCACCTGGAAGATAAACAAATCATTATCACCGGAGCTTACGGACTTAATATAAATTACTATGATATTGATGATATTATTCTGCAAACAGAAATGCCGGTGGTAAGTAAGAAAATCAACGGTCTGAATATGGGCCCCATCCTCAAGGGCCATTTTACGGTGGAGGGAATGGGCAGTGCCCTGCTTTTCCTGCGCTCGGCTCATGGTCCGATACTAATCATAACCTTTAAAGATCATTCCGAGCCGGTACTTATAAACTTTTCCGATCCGGCAGAAACCAACCGACTTTACCAGCAGTTAAAATCCCAGACTAGATAAAATTACATCTCCGGTATGCCGTCGCCATAGAAGAATCTGCACCTTGTCATCATCCCAAAACGGAGCAGTGCTTTTTGTATATAACAATGGTTTTTCTTTTATAAAATCTAATATCTTTTTATACATATGAACGATCCTCTACTGCTAGCAAAATCAAGTTTACATAACCAATAAATGGTTAACCGGTATTATCGTTATTTTTTCTTTTCAACGGGCAGCCATACTTCGCATCTGTAGTCCTCCGCCTGTTGATTCCCTTCAAAATAGACTTCGATATCGGGAGCATTGGCGTACTCGTAACCGGAATTGGGTAGCCATTCGCTCACAATACGCTTTTGCAGATTTTGTATTGCGTCGGGCATGGCCCCGATACATTCAAAGACAGCCCATGTGCACTCCGGGACATGATACTCCACTATATCTTCGGGCGCTTCCTGATCTGTAGCCACCGCAATGTAATAATCGAAATCCTTGCCGTTCATGCACGTGCTTACCCCAAGGATGCCCTTTGGCTCCCGGTTCATTAGGGCGCAGAGTCTCGGGATAACGCCGCTTTGCACTGAATTTTGCCAAAAAAGCGGCACATTAGCAAAACATTCTTCAATGTCCATGGAATAATGCTCTTTAACACCTGCAATTTTAAAAGCGCCCTTTTTCTCGATTCTGTAATTCATTTCAGCATCTCCTTTGATCGTTATTTTGAAGCTGATGGGCGGATAGGCTTTTAGCGTAACACCTTCTGCTCTTGCGGCGGACGGGGCCATACCGTGAACGCTCTGAAAAGCGCGGTTGAAAGCCGTTGGCGATTCATATCCATATTTGAGCGCAATGTCGATAATTTTTTCATCACTGTTTTGCAAATCGAATACCGCTCTGGTCATCTTCCTCCTGCGGATGTATTCTGAAAGAGGCGTGTCCGCAAGATAAGAAAACATACGCTGAAAATGAAACGATGAACAGCGGGCGATCTGCGCGACGCGATCCAGGTCAATTTCATCCTCCAAGTGTTCCTCCATGTAGTTTACCGCTTCATTCAGGCAACTGAGCCATTCCATACCATCACCTCCCAACAATCAAAGTATATTAAAACCAGTATTGGCCGTCCTCTCTTTTTCTGCACCGATATAAGAGGCGGCCCATAATATCACCAATAAATTTCAATTTACACGGTCGGTAAATAGCGATTTTCAAATTTCTCTCGGGCTTTTTGCGTATACATATGAACAAAATCCGATTTTGCATTTGTATATGCATCCCGGTTAAAACTGTTCTCTCATTCCAACTTTAGGTTTTCATATTCTCTGGCAACATCGGGATGCTTCTGTAAATAGTCCTGAAAATAGAGTTCACCCCAATCTGCCAGATGCTTAATATGAAGATGGTATACCTTTTGGTCTAAGGTTAATTATTATCCAGAATGTCTGAAAGCAACTTTTCTCTATGTTGTAAAAAATACTTAGTGATTTGATAATGATCTGTCATTTCATATTCTACTTCATCAATCTTACTGTCATCAAAATTCAATATAACAGAATTGGGGTAACCCATTAGTATTGGAGAATGAGTAGCAATTATAAATTGTACATCTCCACTCCTGGTCAGGTCATGTAATATCTTTAAAAAGGCTAACTGTCTGTTAGGAGACAAAGCTGCTTCGGGTTCATCCAATAGATAAATGGCTTTACCTCGAAAGCGATTTAAAAACAATGATAGGAATGATTCCCCATGTGATTGTTTGTGAAGTGAATAACCACCGTAATCTCTATAACCTGTATCATCCACATCATCAATATGAGTTGCAAAATGATAAAAAGATTCTGCCCGCAAGAAAAACCCATTAGTTATCTTTGGCATCCATGCAAGCCTGATATAATCTGCTAGAACAGATTCAGCAGCATGCACTTCGTAAGTGTTATTTCTTCCGCCACCAGCAGTATTAAAATTACACTGTTGGGCGATTGCTTCTAACAAGGTTGATTTTCCAGAGCCGTTTTCTCCAACGAAAAAAGTCACCCTACTCCTAAATTTAATTTCATGCAAACTTTTAATAGCAGGGATAGAGAAAGGATA
>JBDKUD010000232.1:0-10389 GCA_039679805.1 Syntrophomonas sp.
CCCAACATGGGTAAAGAATTAGTCTTTGACACTATGTGGACCAAGCCCGGTTTATTAAGAACCATGTCTTTCTTCATGTGGAGTGCTCAAAAATCAGGCCTGCAGAAGTTAGCCCGTACGCTGGGACTTACACGTATACTACCTGGTGATTTGCCTAAAGCTGAACAGATACTGTCAAATGTACCTCTGCATTCGGCTCGCAGTCAGTTGAAGGAAGTTAACCCGGCGCGGGGAGAGAAAAGATATACGATTGGTTATTTTCTAGGTTGCGGTACTGATTTGTTTAATCCCCAGGTTGCCCTGGCAACTGTCGATGTTCTTACCCGCAACGGGTGTGAGGTAATTATTCCGCCCAATATGAAATGCTGCGGATTGCCCCATATTGCCAATGGCAAAATGGATACCGCTCAAAGCCTGGCAGCTCATAATGTAAGAATTTTTAATTCATATGACTTTGATTATATAATTACCGACTGTGCATCTTGTTCCTCAGCCTTGTCTCATAAACACATGGAATTTCTTTTTAAAGGACTTAAGATAGAAGATGAGGCCTATGCATTTGCCTCTAAAGTTATGGACGTAACCAAATTTTTAATCGACGTACTGGATGTTAAATTGCCCGATAATAAATCCGTTAAGAAGATGAAAGTCACCTATCATGATCCCTGTCATCTGGCTAATGCACAGGGTATAACCAAACAACCCCGGGAATTGCTGCAAAGAATCCCGGGAGTAGAATATGTAGAAATGGGAGCGGCCAACCGATGTTGCGGAGGTTCGGGTACTTATAGTGTTACTCACTATGAAATGTCCATGAAGATTTTGGACCGCAAGATGGATAGTGCGATGGAAACAGGAGCAGATAAAATCGCTACCTGTTGTCCCAGCTGTATGATGCAGTTGAAGTATGGTACTGTAAAACATAACTGGGATGCTGAAGTTGTTCACCCGATTGAATTGTTAAGTAATTATTATAATAATCAAGCTGTTTCGAAATAACACTTAAATATAATCTTTATTTCTATAAGTCCGATAAATCACCGGACTTTTTTGTTAATATTTTTACGAACATGTGTTTTTTTATTGTTATTAATGTTATAATTTAGCAAAAACCAGGGAGGTTCACAAATGCGTACCACTCCTAGTAAGAGGCAACAGCTTATTCTTGAATACATACGCAATAAAATTAGTACTGCTGGATACCCACCATCAGTCCGGGAAATAGGTCAGGCTGTGGGGCTTAAATCCAGTTCAACAGTACATTCACATTTGGTGCAGCTAGAAAAAATGGGCTTTCTGAGACGGGACCCGGCTACCCCGCGGGCAATTATTCCAGTAGAACTCGAAAATGATAGACCAGTAAGTGAAACAATTGAGCTGCCGGTAGTTGGGAATGTTGCCGCTGGAATACCTATTCTAGCAACAGAAAATATTGAAACCTATTTACCTGTTCCAGTTGATTTTGTTGGTGGTGGTATTCATTTTATTCTGCGTGTTAAAGGTGAAAGTATGATTGAAGCTGGTATTCTGGATGGAGACTATCTAATAATACGTGAACAAACTGATGCCGCCAATGGTGAGATTGTGGTTGCCATGATGGAAGATGAGGCTACCGTAAAAAGATATTATAAAAGAGATGATTATATTGAATTGCGTCCGGAAAACAGTGCTATGCAATCTATTATCGTTGACAATGCAACTATTTTAGGTAAAGTAGAAGGCTTATTACGCAGATTTTAATTTGAAAATTCAACGCGGATTACGCGCGTCCTTATTAGCGACCCTAAGGGAGCATCAGTTGTACCCGTAGGGTGGATTTAATAGGATTTACGCGGCTTATATTAAAATTATTATTGATACCGGAGTTCTAACTAATTTTTTTATACGTAGTTGTGACCTGCGAGCATGTGTGTTTCAAATGCTGAAAGTACCAATTGATTAGTTTTGCTGTACCGGAGATTTCAATCTCCTCGGCAAATGGATTATTTTGGCATTAAGCAGAATAGAGAAGGAGATTTTTACATTAGAATCAAATTTTCATAAAAAAATTAGGGTCACTAAAATTCACGTAAATTTAGTGACCCTCTATTTTTTCTATTTTTTCTATTTTTTATACATTAATTCCTTTACTTTAATAGATTTAGTGTTAACTACCTATGCTTCTAGGACACAACTGAATAGTAGTTAACACTTCAGTCTGGATAATAATTAAAATCCGCGAAAATTAAATCCGCGCAATCCGCGTTGAATTTTCTTACTAATCTGTGTTGAATTTATATTGAATTAGAACTTCTCCAAATACTCTTCCAGTTCCCAATCATAAATGCGAGAACTATAGTTTTCCCATTCTTTCATTTTGGCACAGATAAACCTTGAATATATATGTTCCCCCAGTGCTTCCTTTATTAGCTCATCTTTTCTTAGTTCATCGATTGCTTCATATAAATTTTCCGGTAAAGACTGAATTCCTTTTACTTTTCTGGTGGCCAAATCCATCTCATAAATATTTTGTTCAACTGGTGCAGGTGGAGCAATTTTTTCTTTAATACCTTCCAATCCTGCCTTTAGAATAACCGCCAGACCAAGATAAGGATTACATGTGGGGTCAGGGCTGCGGAACTCAATACGTGTACCTATACCGCGCCGGGCAGGTATTCTGATTAGAGGACTGCGGTTGCGATATGACCAGGCAATATATATTGGTGCTTCATAGCCTGGCACTAGGCGCTTATAAGAATTGACTGTAGGACTGGTAATAGCAGAAATCGCCCGGGCATGTTTTAACACACCGCCCATAAAATAGCGGCAAACATCACTTAATCCATCTTCCTGGTCCGGGCCGTAGAATACGTTCTTACCGTCTTTAAACAACGAGGTGTGCAGATGCATACCCGAACCGTTAATGCCGAATACCGGCTTGGGCATAAACGTAGCATGCAGGCCATGCATTTGAGCTACTGTTCTTACCGCTATTCTAAAAGTAACAATATTGTCAGCCGTAGTCAGAGCGTTAGTATATTTGAAATCGATTTCATGCTGACCGGGGGCTACCTCATGATGAGCAGCTTCGATCTCGAATCCCATTTTTTTGAGAGTCTCGACCATATCCCGTCTGGCATCTTCCCCTTTATCTACCGGAGGTAAATCAAAATAACTGGCTTTATCATTAGTTTCCAGAGTCGGATGACCATTCTCATCAAGCTGGAACATAAAGAACTCCGGTTCTGGACCCACTTGCATGGTATAACCCATTTCTTCTGCTTCTTTTAATACTCTAGCAAGAGCATAGCGGGGGCAACCCTCAAACGGTTGGTTATCGGGATTAAAAATATCACAAATTAGCCGGGCTGTCTTACCTTCCGAACTCAAATTGGCCCAGGGTAATATTAAAAAAGTATTAGGATCCGGCCTTAAATACATGTCTGATTCTTCAATTCTAACAAAGCCTTCGATAGATGAACCATCAAACATTAATTCCCCGTCGAGGGCCTTTTCCAATTGTTCAATAGTAATGGAAACACTTTTCATAACTCCTAAGATGTCAGTAAACTGTAACCTGATTAAATTAACGTTTTCTTCCTTGGCTTTTTTAAGAATATATTCCTTATCCATAATAACCTCCAGAATCCAGTATATTTTTACCTAAATTATAACTTAATTAGACTATCATACTTATTAATATTCATCAATTAAAATGCCTTAAATAGGAAAGAAATAATCATAGCCAGAGCCAGGCACAGGTTGAAAATCATTCCTGAAAATAAACCGACAACTGTACCCAATCCTACCTTGAATGCTTTATTGACTTCATTTCCAGCCATTATTTCACCGACTACTGCTCCGGCCACAGGCCCAATAAATATACCCAGTGGAGGAAAAAAGAATAACCCCAGAAATGTTCCCAATATTGCCCCCCATGTACCATTTTTACTGGAGCCAAAAATTTTGGCTCCCATTACTGTTGATATATAATCCATAATCATGGATAACACAGTTAGGGAAGCTATTATGGCCAGATATTTAGGCGTAATCAAATGAAATCCCTCATACCATCCGTAAGCAGCTATCCCAATAAACACTAAGGGAACTCCAGGTATAAAGGGTATAACTGTCCCACTAATACCTGCCAGCAATAATACTATTACAATAATTATTATCAAAACATCCATAGTTTATCTTCTCCTATTTCTTGAGAATTAGCCGATCGACCAAATTTTTTATCACCAAGCGGCAGTGCTCATAAGTCAGCCCACCCTGAATGTACACACAGTAAGGCTCTCTTAAAGGCGCATCACATGACATTTCTATGGATGAACCCTGTATAAAAGTACCTGCCGCCATTACAATCCGGTCAGAATATCCTGGCATACCTGCAAATTCAAGTTGAACATTGCTGTCTATCGGTGAACTGCTCTGGACTACCTGGCAAAATTCCAGCACTTCTTCGGCGCTCTTTAGCTTAATGGCCTGTACAATATCACCACGCGGCTCATCCCATTCAGGGAAGACCTGATATCCATGTTTTTTAAAACAATGAGCCATCAGGCTGGCACTCTTCAATGCCTGGTTAACCACGTGCGGCGCTACAAAAAGTCCTTGATATAACAGCCGGTTATTCTGCAGACTAGCACCCAGTTCCTTACCCAGTCCGGGGGCAGTTAAATGGAAGGCGACCTGCTCTACCAGGTCCTTTTGGCCAACAATATAGCCTCCGGCTGGTGCTAAACCTCCCCCGGGATTTTTTATCAGCGAACCTGCCATTAGGTCTGCTCCAACCTGGGTAGGTTCTACTATATCTGTAAATTCCCCGTAACAATTATCTATCATTATTATTGCCTGGGGATTAACTCTTCTTACCGTTTCAATTATTTCTTTTATTTGTTCAACTCTCAGAGCCGGACGCAAACTATATCCCCGCGATCTCTGGATTAGAACCATTTTCGTCCCACTGGTTATACCTGTTAAAATCCCATCTGAATCAGGTTTTCCATTTGCATCAAGAGGTATTTCCTTATATAACACTCCTCTTTCAATCAGAGTTCCCTTTCCGGGAGATTTACCTTTGCCAATAACATTTCCCAGGGTATCATACGGACTTCCGGTAATTGATACCATTTCATCTCCGGGCCGTAAAATACCAAACAAACAGGCTGATATAGCATGGGTACCAGAAACCACCTGAGAGCGAACCATCGCGTCTTCGGTATCAAAAACTTCAGCATAAACTTTTTCCAGAGTGTCACGGCCAATATCACCGTATCCATATCCGGAAGAGCTATTAAAATGATAATCACAAATCTTTGAGTTCTGGAAAGCCTTTAATACCTTTTCCTGGTTGGAATAAGCTATCTCATCAAATTCCTGGAATCTATGAAAAATTTCATTTTCTGACTGGCGTATAAAATCAAGTGCTTTCAATACAGCTATCACCACTTTCACAATGTCTAAAATGATTTTATCACTAATTCTGGTAATATTGTAATAGACCCTGCCATACAGTAAGTTATACCTGTATAGACCCTAACGGAGGAAGGTCGAAATCTTCTATGCTGGCTAAGTCCTTCCTGGTCAGAGCTTTATGGCCAACAATCCTTAAGGCTTGGAGGCGGATTGATTTCTCCACCAGGTTTCTGGCATACCTGGCATTTCCGCTATGTGGGTGACGGCTTTTCACAAATTCATTTAAATGGTTTTTTAATTTCCATCTGCACCTACCGGTTAATTCATAGTCTCTTTCCAAATATATCTGCAAGGCAATCTGGAACAACTCATCACAATTATAATCAGGGAAATTAATATGGATAGGAAAACGTGATCTTAATCCCGGGTTGGAGCGAAGAAAAGCCTCCATCTCCTGGCAATATCCAGCCAGAATTACAATTAGATTATCGCGGTTGTCCTCCATAGCCTTAACTATCGTTGATATAGCCTCACGTCCAAAATCTTTTTCCCCTCCCTGGTTCAGTGAATAAGCTTCATCTACGAACATGATTCCACCCACAGCCTTTTTCATCATTTCCCTGGTCTTCTGAGCAGTATGCCCAATATATTCGCCTACAAGGTCAGCTCTCTCAACCTCCACCAGGTGTCCTTTACTAAGAATACCCACATCGTTTAATACTTTGCCCAGAATCCTGGCAACCGTAGTTTTCCCGGTTCCCGGATTACCCTTGAATACCATGTGGAGTACTACCGGGCTAGCTTTTAAATGCAATTGGCTGCGCTTATCCTGTATCATGGAATAAGCTATAATTTCAGCCAAAGTCTTTTTTACTTCAATCAGACCAACCATGTTGTCAAATTCTTTGAAAGAATCAAGATTACAGAATGAATTGGGCGCAATATAAGGTGTTGCATATTCTCCTTCGTCATTGGCTGCCTCATTTATAAACTTCTTGGAGATTTCCAAAAATACATCACCACTCTCCCGCTATTCTAAATTAATATATGATAAACAGATAAAAGTGGTGACACCTGTACTCAAAACCCACAAAAAAACAGCCCGGAATTCCGGACTGTTTTTAAGGCATAAAAATTCTATTATTCTTCCTCGTTTCTCATTTCCATATTAATAATTGCAATAGGTTTTAGAGGGGCAACGGTAGATATCGCATGCTTGTAAACAAGTTGTTGCTTTTGATCCAGTTCAACTATTACCGTAAAGTTATCAAAACCCTTCACCACACCCTTTATTTGAAAACCATTTACTAAGAAAATAGTAACAGGTGTTTTTTCTTTTCTTACCTGATTCAAAAAAGCATCTTGCAGGTTCAATTGATTTTTGTTATTCAAAGTAAGTCCCCCATTCATAATTTCTCTCTATACCCAATATGATATTCTACATCTTATACAATTGTCCTTCAACATAATCCGAAATATTTTTTATAAAATCTTTCCTATCCGGGCATTTATTAGGATCGAACCAGCATATTCTTTTATCTTTATTAAACCAGGTAAACTGCCTCTTGGCAAATCGGCGAGTTTCTCTTTTTATTTCTTTAACCATTTCATCCCAGGTAACCATCCCTTCCAGAAAATAAAAAACCTGTTTATATCCTAAAGCCTGCATCGATTTTAAGGTAACATCATATCCCTTAGCCCGTAAATACTTCACCTCTTCCAGCAGACCGTTGTCCAGCATTTGGTCAACCCTCTCCTCTATTCGGTAATAAAGTTGTGGTCGTTCAAGAAAAACTCCAACTACTGCCAAATTATACTTTCCGGTATTCTTTACCTGAAAACGGGAGAACTGCTCGCCAGTCAGATAAAATACCTCCAAAGCCCGAATAATTCTCTTCTGATCATTACAACTTATAACATTGGCATATTCGGGATCAACCTCCTGCAAATATTTATATAAATAATCAAGGCCCTTTTGATCACAAATAGTCTCCCACTTACGCCGGGCATTTATTTGATACTCAATAGGGAAAAAGTTATAGTCGTCCACTACCGACTGATAGTAAAGACCGGTCCCTCCCACCAGGATAGGAATTTTTCCTCTTGAATTAATGGTTTTAATCAATTCTTTGGTTATTTTCTGATAGTCAGCTACCGTGAAATTATAGTCCGGGTCTACTAAATCAATCATATGATGGGGTACCAGCGATCTTTCCTGAATACTGACCTTAGCCGTTCCAATATCCATCCCCCTGTACACTTGCATAGAATCGCATGATATTATTTCCCCGTTTAATCTCCGGGCCAGTTCTAGTGAAATGTCGGTTTTTCCTGCTGCCGTTGGTCCAACCACAGCCGCCAGGTTTAGCATCTACTACACCTCAACAAATGTTTATTTCCTAATCAATTGTTTATTTTTACGATATTAACTACTTGCTAATCTCAATAATTCCGTAACCAATCGGGTTATACTTACTACCCGTAATTATTCTGAATCCCAGCCTTTCCATTTCACCGCTATCTATTCGTTCTTTCATTACGACTCTTTTCCTGGCCACCCGGCAGGCTTGGACTATAGCATCATGTTCCAAAGGTGAATGATCAGCCAATTCCCTGAGCGGGGCCAAGGCCTCACTGTGCAGAATCGGTTTTCGAAACATAGGATCGAAATAAACTATGTCAAACGAAGCGTCTGCTTGTTGCTGCAGATAGAAGCAATGGTCATAGTTATATACCTCTATGCGGTGAATTGTCTGGTTAAGCCATGGCATCCTGCTCTGATAGTACTTCATTCCCCATTTGACCACCTCATAGATCCCGGGTGAAACTTCCAGGCCTACTACCCTTCCGCTATCACTAAAATAGGAAGCAACAATCGCGTCAGCCCCCAGTCCCAGAGTGCAATCCAGGAAATCATCTCCCGGTTCTATACCACAAGCCCGAACCATTATATCATGAGCATTTTGCTTTCTAAAAGCTGTTATCCGGTTTGTTGCCATACTGGGATGAAAAAAGAACTTTTTATCTTCCAGATAAAGAACCGGACCATTCAGTTCCCATACTATAACTCCGTCAGCCTGGTTTTCTTGTGCCAGGATATGGATACCCTTATGGTTGCGGCTAACAAAATCAAAACCTGATTCAGATATGAATTTATCCAAGTCATTAATATTATTTTCCCGACCGGACTGAGTTGTAGTTACAATTATTTTCATTTCTATAACCTCTTGAAACGCCGGTCAATTTCTTGCCGGCTTAAACATAGCATAGTCGGCCGGCCATGCGGACAATTTCTAAAGTCTTCTACCGCCAATAGGTCCTTAATTATTTTTTCCATTTCCGCCATAGTTAAACATTCCCCGGCTTTAATTGCCTTTTTGCATGCCATCATAGCTATGGTTTCATGTTTGAGATCTATAGCTTTGTCGTCTTCCAATAGATCCAGAAGTTCGTTAATAATTTCTAATTCCTTTCCCTGGATCATGAGAGGTGCAGCTCTTAGAGCAATAGTGTTTGGTCCAATTGTATCGATATCCAGACCCAAGTCTATAAGCAGTTGTTTATTATTCTCCAGTAGCTGCATTTTACCGGCAGCTATTTGCATAGTTAGTGGAATAGCCAACATTTGTACCGGCTCCTGGCTTGAGATCTGATTTTCTCTGAATCTGGCATAGTTTATTCGCTCATGAGCCGCATGCTGATCAACCAACCAAAGTTCATCATTTATTTCAACCATTATATAGGAATTGAGGCACTGACCTATAACTCTGTATTCTTCCGGTGCAGGCTCGTTAATTGCCATATTCGACTCGAATTTATCTGGTGATGGTATCCATTCTGTCTTCCTATTGTTACTACCTGAAAATACTGGTTCGAGCCCCTGTACAAATTTTTCATAATAAGGTGGAACCTTTGATACATGGGATGGAGAACTAAACCCAGCAACCAACGGTGGTTGACCCGGTTTAATTTCCCCGGTAAACTTATCTTCGACTTCTTCCAGTTCCTTACGTATAACTCCACAAACCATTTTAAATACAGTTTTTTCATCTTTAAAACGAACCTCAGTTTTCTGAGGATGGACATTAACATCAACTTCCTCAGTAGGAACGGTAATGAATAGCACAACTACGGGAAATTCCCGTGATATTAATAGTCCCCGGTAAGCTTCATCCACCGCTCTGTATAGCATCGGACTTTTTATAGAGCGATGGTTAATAAAAAATATTTGGTTTTTGCGATTGACTCTGCTTATTTCCGGGGTCGAAACTAACCCGCTTATTGAATAGCGATCACCCGTGAATTCCACCGGGGTTAGACTGGAAGCAAAATCCTGCCCGTATATAGCTACGACGGTATCCAGCAAATTGCCTTTTCCGGGGGTTTTAAAATAGGTCTTCTTTTCGCTCTGATAAGTAAACGATATATCAGGTCGTGATAGTGCCAGTCTGGTCATGAATTCATGAATATGACCACCTTCACTGACCGGACTTTTTAGGAACTTTTTTCGAGCGGGAGTATTAAAAAACAAATCACTTATTACCACCCTGGTTCCGTCCGGACATGCAAACGGACCCATTTCCAAAATCTGCCCCCCTGCCACAATAACATGTACACCATCATGTTGGCTTTTTTTACTATAAATGTCTACTCTCGCCACCGAAGCTATACTTGGCAAGGCTTCTCCCCTGAATCCCATAGTGCAAATATTAAATAAATCATCGGCAGTGCTTATTTTACTGGTAGCATGTCGCTGTAATGCTAGTGGTACTTCATCCTCCGCCAGCCCACATCCGTTGTCTTCAACTTCTATCATATCAATGCCGCCATGGGTAACATTAACAAAAATCCGAGTGGCCCCTGCATCAATTGCGTTTTCCACCAATTCCTTTACCACCGAGGCCGGTTTTTCAATTACCTCTCCGGCTGCAATTTTATTAATAAGATTATCATCAAGCAGTTTAATTGACATTATTATAAAACAGTCTC
>JBDKUD010000224.1:0-11425 GCA_039679805.1 Syntrophomonas sp.
GTATAAAATCAGTTCGAGATATGTTTTTTGCTTCACCCCAGTTTCCGCGCATCTTAAACCAAAACATAATAAAAGATGGAATTGTCAAAGGAGTGGCCAATAAGGTTATTGCATATATAGGCAAATCGGCTGACGGCGACTATAAACCCTTTTATTATGGTGAGGTGTTAAACGAGAACGACATTGAAATATCTGAGGACATGTACATTATAAAGGCCGAGGAAGCTGAAAAACACAAAGAGCCACCATCCTTAACCACAATAAAAATTAGCCCTCAACAGGTAAGGATAAAGCCAGGAGATAAACAAACTTTTGTAGTTGATGGCTATGATCAACTCGGTCGCTCTTTTGAAATATCAGACTTGATCTGGACAGTTACCGGGGGAATTATGGATAGCCAAGGGGTCTATACAGCGGGCAATGACCAAGGGGCATTTATAGTCAAAGCCAGTGCTGCTAAGTTAAATAGCATTGCTAATGTAGCTATAAACATATCCAGGGAGACAAGCGGACCGGATGTAATATATCCTGATCCTGGGCAAAATAAACCCACGGTTGAGCCTTCTAAGATTTCTAAGTTAGCTTGGAACGGAGATTTACCGGCTCAGAAATGGATGAATTTTTATTCTAAAGTGCTAGCTCGATTCGCTGTGGGGCAAGGATTGAAGATTAATGTTAGTATTCAGGTTGAACCAGATGGAGGGCTTACTGAGCAAATTATTTCAGATACAAAGAATGGATTAAGAGAACTGGGAATGGATGATGAAATAATTACGGAATAAGAATATTTTGGAGATTGTTTAATATGTCGGTTTGTTAGGTATCTGAACTTTCATTATGTCTTGATTTAAGCAGTTTATTGGCTACAGTTAGCTGTTCAATTACATATTTCTTAAAAGAAGCTGGATATTTGCCAATGTCAGTAGTCAATATTATTTGGTAATTTGTATTTTCTTCTTTTACAGCATTGATAATATCCTGGATTTTTGATAAAGCTCTTATCAGGTTATTTGAATCAATACCTAGAGTTTCAGGTGTATCTATCATCAGGAACCTTGGATAGGGCATGCTTTTATCTCCAAGAGACATCTTTAATATGGTAAGATAGTACATCAGTTTCTGAGAGACAATTGCACTTGCTTCAAGATATTCACCATTATTTATCACGGGTAAATAATCATCATCTATAGCTGCAACACGGCATTTAGAATAAACATCCTTCATAAATCCTTGGTATATCGTACTAAATATTTTAGTCTTATTGTTAATATCCTGAATTGAATCAAGATTTAATTTTTGTAATGCTATCCTTTTTAAATCCAACTCAGAAGAGGCCTTACTAAGGTCATTTTCAAGCACTTGTCTCTTTTCTTCTAATTTGATTTGTTGTTCAATATTTAACAAATCATCCCGAACAGTGAGTATTTCATCATCTATACGTTTAATTTGAGTGGATTGATATGTTGAACTAAGATCAGAACCGAGTTCTCTAATTTGATTTCTAATTTTTACAATACCTGAATTCAATTGGGCAATAGCTGTCTCCAGTTTATCAATATCCATCGTGCATGAATTTAGAGCCAGGTCAATCGTTTCAACTGATTTTTGTTTTGACTTCAAAATGTCAAGATATTCTTCAGAGCTATAAAAAAATTGTTCATAATCATCTTCGCTTATGGGTTTACCACAAACACATTTACCTTCAATTCGTTCAACCGGTTGTAAACAATAAGGACATGTATCTGGAGAAAATAAATTTAAATGATCGTGGCTTAGGATTATCTTTTGTAATTGTGTTACTTCTACAATTCTCTCATATCTTAATTGCTCAAGGCGCACATATTCATTTCGAAGTGTAGCGCGATTACGCCTTAAATCACCTATTTTTAATTCGTTATCTATCAATTGACTTTTAAGCTCTTGTAATTCAGACAAAGTTTTGGTGGGAGTATTAACAACATTCCGCAAGGCTTCTCTTGCCCTGGAAAGCTTATCTAATCTCACTTGCATAGATTGTCTTTTCTCTAAAAGGAAACCCATATTTAAATCGTCTGTTCTGGCACTTATATCAACTATAGCGTTTAAAAATGCTTCTAATGTATTCCTTTTAAGCTCTTTGTTTACTTCGGCACGCTTGAATTCGCCTAAAGCTTTATAATAATCTGAATTAGCTTTTCCTACCAATGTTTGAAAAACTGCTTTTCTTATCTCTATAGAATCTGAAAGAAAGTTTTCTGTGCCTAAATCTTTAAATATTTTCCTTGGGTCTGATGTTTGATCATAATATATGAGACGCATTAAATCTGTAAAATTTATTTTCCAATTTTCACGAGCTTGATATATTTCAAAAACTTCAATGCCTAGTTTTTCCATAAGCCAGTCAGAAAAAATATAATCACTTTTTTGACGGTATACATTATATTGTTCTATTGTATCTCCATAAGATACAAATATTTCATTATGGTTAATAAACCTTCTTAACAAATATTTGTGGCCGTTTATTTCAATATATAATTCAACGGAATTATCTTCATCAGTTGCTATTTCTACATGTTTTTTTGCTATTTTTCCTTTTGTATCTTTAGTGAATTGTTCAACTCTACCGCCTAAGCAGTAATAGATTAGATTTATTAATGTTGATTTACCAACCCCATTTGTTTCACCCTCAATAATATTTAATCCATTCGAAAGAACGGGACTTGTATATTCATAATGCTTGCCTGAATAATGAATTTGAAGAAGTTTTAAATATGCCACGTTCTCACCCCGTTTTCAATGAATAGATGTTGTATTAAAGTTTCAGTAGTGATAGTCCTCAAACGAGGATATAATTTTTTTAAATTATAGGCATTAGAGTATTCAACAGAGAAGGTTTCTTTATTCAAAAATGAATCGATTTCCATACTATTTATCCATAGATTTATTGCTGTTGGGGATTTACCCATGCCAATAATTTCTTTTTTATATAGAGCATATGTAAGCCTTGTAAATTGTTTATTCCTTAATATTGCAGCAGAATAGACATCCTGAAGCTTATCTATATCTTTTATAGATTTAGTCTCTGAGGAAAGTATTTTATTGATATGTGAATAATCCGGGGCAAAATGAGCCATTGTTCCGGAAAGTAAGAGCCACCAGTCCGATCAAAATGAGCCACGTCTCCGGGTAGAGAGCCAGTTGATGGTTCTTCTTGTAGAATCCAAATATGCACTATCACTGGGATAGTGTAAATATTTCTACAAGGAGGTCATCAAATGACCAATTATCGAGAGATCCTACGGCTTCACAGCTTAGGGATTAGCGGACGCAGCATCGCTGCCAGCTGCGCGTGCTCACGAAACACTGTCGCTAAAGTACTCAATCGAGTTCAGGAACTTAGTGTCATCTGGCCCTTGAAAGAAGGACTTTCGGACACTGAACTGCAGCAGATGTTTTTTCCTGAGGCCAACACGCCCTTGTCCAGAAAGCGACCTGACTACGACTACATCCACAAAGAGATGGCCAAAAGTGGTGTAACGCTGAGTTTGCTATGGAGCGAATACTGCGAGAAATGCCGATTAAATCAAGAGATTCCATTGCAATATTCCCAGTTCTGCTATCATTATCAGCAGTACACAATCAAGACTAAAGCAACTATGCACATTCATCGTAAACCAGGCGAGCAGTTGGAAGTTGATTGGGCTGGCCAAACTGCCTCCCTGGTGGACAGCGATACAGGTGAAATCATTGATGCCTACGTATTTGTAGGTGTATTATCCAGCAGTCAATATGCCTATGTTGAGGCATTTTTATCTCAAAACCAGGAAGCTTGGATAACAGCTCATGTTCACATGTACCAGTTCTTCGGCGGTGTTGCGAGGATTTTAATCCCGGATAATCTTAAAACTGGTGTAGATAAAGCTTCATGGGATTCCCCGACGATCAACAAGATTTATCAAGAGATGGCGGAACACTATGGTACGGCTGTAATCCCGGCCCGGGTAAGAAAACCCAAAGACAAACCGAATGTAGAAGGCACGGTGGGGCTCGTATCAACCTGGATCATTGCCGCTTTACGGAATCAAAAGTTTTTCAGCCTTATGGAACTTAATAAGGCCATAAGGGAAAAGCTTAATGAGTTTAACAACAAACCTTTCCAAAAGAAAGAAGGAAGCAGGCACAGCGTCTTCCTGGAGGAAGAAAAACCCATGTTGTTGCCGCTGCCTGCTGCCCCGTACGAGCTGGCCACCTGGAAAATCGCCACCGTACAGTTCAATTATCACATATCAGTTGATAACATGCATTACAGCGTTCCTTATGAATATATCAAACACAAAGTTGATGTGCGTATTACCAAGGGCGTGATTGAGGTCTTTTACAAAAATCTTCGGATTTGTTCGCATCCAAGGCTCCATGGCCGACAGGGACAATACAACACCATTCCCGAACATATGCCAGAAGATCATCAGAAATACACCCAATGGAATGCCGCCAGGTTTATCTCCTGGGCTGAAAATATCGGACCCAATACGACTATCGTCGTAAAGGCAGTGCTTTCCTCACATAAGGTTGAACAGCAGGGATATCGGAGCTGTATGTCGCTTCTGAAACTGGCGGACAAGTATTCTGTCACCAGGCTGGAAGCTGCCTGCAGTAGAGCTTTATCCTACACCCCTAGCCCCAACTATCGAAGCATCAAAACAATTCTTACGACGGGCCAGGATAAAGCTAAAGTACAAACGCCACATTCAGCCACCAATGATGTTGCTGTTCATGGTTTTACCAGAGGCGCAGACTACTATGGGAGGAATTCATAATGGTAAATGCAACAACGATCAACAAGTTAAATGAAATGCGCCTTACTGCCTTGGCTGATGCCTACCGGACCCAGTTACAGGATGCCGCTTCTTTTGCGGCGCTTTCTTTTGAAGAACGTTTCGGACTCATGATCGATATCGAATGGAGCAGGCGAAAGAACAATCGTTTATCCAGGCTCATCCGCAAAGCGGACCTGGAGCAAAGCAATGCTTGTATCGAAGATATTGAATACCATGCTGACAGGAAGCTGGATCCTGCGCAAATCACCCGTCTTGCCACCTGCAACTACATACAGGAGAAGCATAACATTATCATAATGGGAGCATCTGGTGCCGGTAAAACTTATATGGCTTGTGCCTTTGGCATGGCCGCTTGCCGTAATTTTTATTCAGTTAAGTATATTCGTCTCCCTGAACTACTCAATGAACTTGCCGTAGCTCGTGGGGAAGGTGTCTTCAAAAATGTCATCAAACAGTACAAAAAAGTCAGTCTTTTAATCCTGGATGAATGGCTTCTGACGCCCCTTAACAACAACGAATCACGAGATCTCTTAGAGATCATTGAAGCAAGGCATAAGACAGCATCAACCATTTTCAGTTCACAATCTTCTCCAGCGGGATGGTATGGCAATATCGGTGAAGGCACATTAGCTGACGCCATTCTTGATCGAATCGTGCATGATTCATACACCATATTTATTGATGGGGAAGAATCTATGCGAAAACGTAAAGGTATTCATATATAGCTTAAACTGCAGGGCTGCCAGCATAGCTGGTGGCTCTGCAAACATAATGGTGGCTCGTTTTTGCCGGAGCAGTGGCTCCCATTTCCCGGAATAGGCGGCTCTTTCACGCAAGAATATGCAATATGGGTGTAGGAGATAAAATCAATTAAATAAGCTATTTTCTGGTAAAATTTAAATCCTGTTTTTTCGTTATGGCATTTAAATACGTCTAGCAGTATTAGCAGATTATACGTTAAAAAATAATAATCTTCTTCCTTAATGAACATTATTTTTTTCTTAATTGCAAGTCTGTCATCCATCAATTAATCCTCATAATTTATCAAATGATAAAAAACAACTATCTATAATTTCAAGAATGGTATTTCGAATCAAGTGATTATTTGATAAAACATAGCTATAATCTTTTGATTTGTCTTCTAAGTGGGCTTTAGCAGTAGAATAAAGATTATCAATAATATTATCTAAAGCTTTTTGAGATAGAGGTAATTCAACTTCTTCAAGTAATTCAAATAGCTTTTCAGAACAGGCTTCGTAAATTCTATATCTATAAGCGCTGGCAATACGCTGATCAGAAATACCACCAAGTTCTATAGTTGCTGTCATTGCTCTTCGGCTTAAAAAGCCTATCTTCATCTCTGAATATTCGGAACAAACACTCAATAGCTTTTCCTTTAAAATTCTCTTATCGTTTTGTTCCTTCTTAAGTTTATCCCATTCTAGAAAAACTGGGTCAATTAGCGGAAGTTCTCCAGTTTTTAGATCGAGAAATAGTACCCTCACCTCAGATGCATGAATAAATCTTTTTGTGGGATCACTATAGGTTTGTCGTTCGTCTAGCAAATCCAAAAGGCTTCTTAATATATAATTTTCTTTACCCTCCAGCGATACATCAAAATCCTTCGAAGATCTTATTTTTTTAATAATAATATCCTGTAATTGCTGTTCGTCAGGTTCACCAAAGTTCCATTCAATGGATATCAAAAAGGAATCCCAGACATTATTATCAAATTTTCTAATAGTCTCCAAATATCCCATACCAGGTTTATCGGCATATTGCTTTTCGTATTCATTAATTATAAGAAAAGTAATCAGTGGGAGAAATGTTTGATGTTGTTTATCCATGAGAATTTTTAATAGTGGACATTTTGGTAATTTAAATCCAGACTTCTTAATTAGATCAGTATTATTTTCTTTACCATAATTAATGTTAGTATAAAATCCAAAATGAACATTGTTACTCATATACTTTTCAATCCAGAAATCCAAAAAATATACAAGCGAGTTTAGGACTTCATGACTATTTAACGTAAAGGTCCTTTCTTCGTTGTAATTTTTGTTTTCTTCTAAGTAATCACTAGAATCATTTTTGGATGTTCTAGAAATATATATATCTCCGACATATTCTATAGCGCAGTAAATATGGGCCTGGTCATTTTCACTAAGCGCATTTAATAAAAGAAGAGCAGCACGCATTTTTTGAAGTCTAGGCCCTTTTTCTTTATCTCCTGCTTCCCGATTAATAGTCTTACTATTCATACGGTCGCCTATCCCTTCAAAAAACTTTGCTCAGATTTGCATTTAATATTACCATGAGGAGGAATTTTTGATCGCTAATTACCTATTTCGATACTTGGAAACATATTCCTCCAGGTTACAAGAGTGTTGTTCAAATTCCCATTTTTTTACGCATCTAATGGGCATTTTTGAGTTATTGAAAAAAGCCTCTAAGCGTGATGCCCAGTCACATATAGCGTGAACATAGAGCGTTACTGCCAAGTTGAACCGATGATTTTGCATTTGAAACTTTTTACGGAGTAAACAAAATGATGACGACAACATATTATATTGTGGCGGCTTGGTGAAGAAATTTTCCTGTATTGCTCATAAAAGCAATGTTCGTGGATATAATATAGCTTAGAGGCGGTAAACAATTTGTTGACAGATTTAACTTCTTGACTTAGTATTAAGGTCCAGGGGAAAGGGGGCGAAATCAACATGGCCAACTTATTTACTGAAATAGGGGCTAAGATCGAGGCATTTTTGGCTGCAAACAACATGACCCAAAAAGAACTTGCTGACAAGATAGGTATTTCAAAACAAGTCATGGGCAAGATCATTCATGGAAAAAAAGCAATTAACTTAATTGAAATCAGTAGGATTGCGGAAGCCATGGGAGCATCTGTTGACAGCCTAATTCATAGAACCAATAATGAGGAAAAAACTGAACCGGTTTTCCTAATGATGGGTCGTGCCCAGAATCCCAATACCAGTGATGATTTCAGATTTCTTAATCATGTCATGGATGAGATGATCGCGCTGGAAGTACTACTTGCAAAATAATGGAGCGTTGACTTTATGATAAGTGAATCTCAAATTGATGTTCAGTATCTGGATCTAAATTCCGAGATTTGCCGGGACTTAGAAATAAAAGTCCGGGAAAAACTTGCTTCTCTTTGTAAAAGTTCAGGGTTTCTCAAAGAAGACGTATTTAACATCTTAGCGGATGTTTCCATATTCATGCAATATCCAATCGAAGATGATGAAATATGCGGCTTTGTGTGCTGCAAAGAAGGCAGAACTTTTTCATTTATTAATTCCTATATACCTTATGAAAAACAGCTTTTTGCCGCAGCCCATGAGCTTTATCATATTTGGTACGATGAGGATGTTCTCAAGAACGGAGAATTATTAGAGAGTGATGTATTAGATCCGGCATCGGGAGTGGAATTAGAAGAACGGGAAATTAAGGCCAATAGATTTGCAGCTCTTTTAATGGTCCCCAAGGACGTTCTGATAAACGAGCTTGATTATAGGAAAGTAAGTGCCGGGGACCAGGTTTCACTTGAAAATATAGTGAAATTAATGAGCAAGTTCGGTATGCCCTATAAAACTATAATTCGCAGATTATATGAGATGCGTTATATTGATCAAGAGCAGTGTCTGCAATTGCTCCAAATTCCTGACAGAGGTGAAAAGTCGCCCATCAGAATGCTGCAGAAAAGGCTGCAGATTGGAGAAGAGCAGAACAGCCGAACCAATGTCATTAAATTCAACGGATTGGTTGATAAAGCAATTACTGCCTATGATAATCAGCTTATATCGGCCGATAAACTCAAATACCTTTTATCTATAGTCAGAAAACAACCGTTGGATTTTGATATAAAGATGGAGAGCTCACGTCTAAATGAAAAGGAATTACTCGAGCTGCTGGAGAATGACTAGGTAATTGCTAAAATTTGTATTTGGACGTGATTTGTGAGTGAGGGCTAAGGCGGACAAAGCGATAATTGATGCTGATTTTGCTTTGAAATTAGGCCAGCTGGAAAAGTATAGAATTCTTGAGGTCTATCTGCCCGAATGTGTGGAATTACTATATATTCATGAGCATGTCTATAATAATGAAATATTAATGCCCCCTACCGTCAAGGAGCAGATTGATAGTCTTATTCAAAATGGACGGGCACAGATTGTTAACCGCAATTTCATTGCAACCGAAAAACCCGAAGCCGTGAGTATATACGATGAGATTCAAGACCTGTTGCAGCAAAATATTATTGACACGGTGGCCGGACATAAGAACTGGGGAGAAATTGTTTCTATTGCATTCTCAAAAGCACTCGGAATCAACTATTTTCTTTCTGATGAAAGCCGGCTGCAGGCGATAATAGATGAACATATCAACCTGGATATGGAAGGAACAGATAATATCAGGGTGATTCGCGTAGCGGATTTCTTGGAATGGATGAGAGATGCCGGTGTAGAGCGAAAAGTAATAAAGCTCGCCTGGTTGTTCTATGAGAATCTTAAAGACCACACGACCAAGAAAGATATTGAGAAGCTTAAGAGATGGTTTGATAATGAGTTCTGGCCAGTGGAGTAAGCAAGGTAATGACGTTGCCTCGGAGTGAAGGAATTTCCTTGCCTCCGAGGCATAAATTTTGACCCACATTTTGACCCACGCCAGGAATTTTATTAAAAAATTATTGACTTTCGGAAACGAAAGAAAATGAGACCAAAAATGCAAAAACCGTAATACAGGGAAAAGAACAAACCCAGGAACACCGGGTGTTAACGTTAGTTAACGATTTTTCCCGGAGTGGGACTTCAAATCCAGTTTGCGCCGTAGTGATCCTGCGGTGGGTGGGTTCGATTCCCACACGCTTCCGCCAATAGATATTTATTAAGTGCCTGGAATCGCTGCCCGGTTGAGTCATAGCCGGACGCGGAAAATTTGGGCGCTTTTTATATGTAATTATTTCGTCGTTTAACTTCATTAATAACTAATTGCCAGAGGGAATAGAAAGAGAGCAACTATTGGGGCGGGGTTGTTTTTTCAACAACCAGACAACCGGCCAATATATCGTGCAGGGCCTGCTTTCTTTCAGTACAGGCGGCCATAATAAAACCGATAAATAAAATCAATGCGGATAGATATTTGGCAAAATAGCGCCGGGTAGCTCTATCAAAGGTAATTCGCTGGCCATTTTCGTCAACCACTATAATGCCCAGGGCCATTTTGCCCAAAGTGCCCTGGAGTTTGGAGCGCTCCATCAGGGCGAAGTACAGCCAGTTAGCGAGCAAGCCTATAATAAATATAATCAAAAAAGCCGCGCCAAAAGCAGAAACAGCAGCACCTTCACTGCCGCCGACCAGTGCTCCCAGTCCGGCGCCGAATAAAGCGCCAATTATTCCAAAGAGGTATAGCACTGGTATAAAGAACAGCCCGAGCACGGATAAAATAGCCCAGTCGATAAACGCTGCTGCAAACCGCATCCAAAATCCGGCATATTCTAAAGATGCAGCGGTAGGGCCGACTTCAAGTGGTTCAGCACTTCTTTCCTCAAGCTCCATTTTGGCAACCCCTTCCTGCTTAATTACCGTCAGGATATCCGTTCAAGTGCAATACCTGCTTTCCAATTTACGTATAATAACCGGTAAGTATGCTCCTGCCTTATATACAAGTTACCATATCATTATCAGATTAGGAACTACCGTGCCAAAGGGAACCCGCCTACGGCCTAAGCTTCGATTACGACGGTATTATTGTGTTAACAAGCTAATCAATTAAACTTGAACTGGAGCTAAAGATTATTATTTGTTTATTCGATTATTTAAGGTAGACTTAGTAAAAATAGCCTATGCGCTCAGCCCGATTCGCCTATGCCGTGGGAGCATTACTTCCCGGGACTTTATTTAAAATTCCTCTACAGGAGTGGTTTGGATGCACAAAAAGATGTTGATTTCATTAATGCTATTTATAGGTGTATTCTTCGGTTTGACAGGTCAGGCTAAGGCCCAGGAAAGTGAAATTGGATCCTATGCAATAGATCTGTCTATTGCGGTTTCTTCTATGAATGCTGAAAATGCCTGCCTCGCCGGAACTATGTTAGATGGAGTGGTTGTCAACCCCGGTGAGGAATTTTCCTTCAACGACACAGTGGGTATGAGAACGACGGCCAAGGGATTTTCGGCCGGCTACATAGCATCTCAATCACGCAGTGACATGGCTGTAGGCGGAGGAGTTTGCATGACTGCCAGCATCCTTCATCAGGCGGTTAAAGCTGCGGGATTGGAAGTGCTGGAAAGGAATAACCACTGCATTCAGATCAGCTATTTGCCGCTGGGCGAAGATGCGGCTGTGCAGTATGGGGTCCAGGACTTTCGCTTTAGAAACAATCTTAGTGTTCCGGTGATCATTCGCACGACGGTTGATGACAGTTTGAAGATAGCCATAAATATTGAAGATAAACCTAAAAACGTGTATTTCAACGGCTCCTTATTAAAGTTTGACACTGAACCCGTCATCTATGATGGCGTTCTACTGGTCCCGGCCTGGACCATGGCCGAATCCCTACAGGCAAAAGTAAGCTGGATTGCTGAAAG
>JBDKUD010000396.1:0-4938 GCA_039679805.1 Syntrophomonas sp.
CTTAGAAGGCCGTTGCTCTGTCCAGCTGAGCTATAGGGACATAAAAATGGAGCGGGTGAAGGGAATCGGACCCTCGCGACCAGCTTGGAAGGCTGGGGCTCTACCATTGAGCTACACCCGCCCGCAAGATGTATTATATCATCTTTCACGGGAACATTTCAACAACGATTAGTAGTTTATCATCTGTGAACAAAAAACGCAACCCCTTGTTAAAAAAAATTAAATAAATTGGTGTATCTAATATTATATGGCAGAAACTATAAAAATATTCACACTTACTTTCACAAACTCTTCATAAAAATGGATTATATTATACGTATAGTCAAGTAGCCTGATAAAATAAACCATATTGTCCCGGGAGGTGTATTTTTGAATAGGAAAATTTTAATAGCTGATGATGAAGAGCGAATGAGAAAACTGGTGGGAGATTTCCTCAAAAAAGAGGGTTATGCTATTTTTGAAGCCGAAACTGGTAAACAGGCCCTGGAGATATTCTCTTTGCAGGAAATTGATCTGGCCATACTGGATGTTATGATGCCTGAATATGATGGATGGGCTGTTTGCCGCGAAATCAGGAAAGAATCAAGCTTACCCATTATTATGCTAACTGCCCGGGACGGTGAGTCTGATGAATTATTTGGATTCGACCTGGGAGCAGATGAATATATATCTAAACCTTTCAGCCCCAGAATTCTGGTGGCCAGAGTGCAGGCCTTATTTAGAAGGGCTGAAAAGAAAGGTGCACCGCCCCGTTCAATTGGCGGTTTGGAGATTGATGAAGATGGTCACTACGTCCATGCCGAAGGGCAACGAGTCGATCTTACTCCTAAAGAGTTTGAGTTATTGCTTTATCTGGTAGACCATACCGGTATGGCCCTGAGCCGCGAACAAATTCTAAATGCAGTTTGGGATTATGACTATTATGGAGATATTAGAACTGTAGATGCCCATATAAAAAACATACGATTAAAACTGGGCCCAACGGGTGAATTTATTCAAACGGTTCGAGGGATAGGATATAGATTCGAGGTTAAATAATGAAAATATCTATTAGAAACCGATTATTCATGACGGTGAGTCTCTTAATAGCTTTCTTCGTTATTGCTTCCTGGTTAATGAATTCAAATTACCTGGAAAAATACTATATATCGCAAAATAAGCGCAACCTTCTCGATATTGCCGAGCGAATTGATCAATTATACAACGGAAGTCCGCAGGATATATCCCTGGAACTCCAAAAACTAGAGCGTACTTCTGGATTGAATATAATCATTTGGGACAAGAATTTTCACACCAAATATCGACCTCGCGGTATAGATAAAGCTATCCCCTCAAAAAACGAACATTTCGCTCCCGATCCATTTCGAGGGCCCGAGCGTGGCATCATTCTTATTATCCGTTATAAACAAAGGATTCTTGCCGGCGATAAGGTTTTAGCAGTTAGCCAGGACCCCAAATTAAATACTGATTTCCTAAATGTAGTATCTCTTCTGAATAATGGTGACTATTTATTGGTGAGCACACCACTAATGGCTATTCATGAAAGTGCGATAATAGCCAACCGCTTTTTCCTATTCACCGGCTTATTGACCATACTTATTGGTAGTATCGCGGTATATTTCTTTGCCAAACGTTTTACCCGTCCTATTTTGGAACTTAATAGTATAGCGCAAAAAATGGCGGAACTTGATTTTAGTCAGAAATATCAGATTGAGACAGGTGATGAGCTGGGAGATTTGGGCAAAAGTATCAATTCCTTGTCTGATCAATTGGACAAGTCTATTACCGAATTAACTGAAGCCAACGCTAAATTGCTAAAGGACATTGAACATGAACGCAGGATTGACGAGATGAGAAAAGAATTTGTCTCCAGTGTTTCGCATGAACTGAAAACTCCTATTGCCCTAATCCAGGGTTATGCCGAGGGCCTAAAGGAAAACGTTGTAGAAGATGAAGATAGCAAAAATTATTATTGCTATGTTATTGCCGATGAGGCCAGCAAAATGAATAAGATGGTAAGGGAACTGCTGGATTTATCGCAAATAGAATCAGGTTATTTTAAACTTGAACGGCAGGTATTTGATATTTCTATGTTGGTTGAGCAGGTACTTAACAAATTTGATCCTATCCTGAAAGAAAAGCAAATTTGTCTCACTGGTGAAAGAGGGGACGAAATACTGGTAAACGGGGATATATTCAGAATTGAACAGGTTTTGGTTAACTATTTGAATAATGCTCTAAATCATATTGATAAGCAAAAAGAAATAGCCGTAAATATTCACCCGGTTAATGACAAAGTCAGAATATCCATTTTTAATACGGGAATTCCAATACCAGATGAATCACTGGATAAGGTTTTCACCAGCTTCTACAAGGTGGATAAAGCCAGAACCAGGGCCTACGGAGGAACCGGCCTGGGTCTTTCGGTAGTACGGGCCATCCAGGAGCAGCATCATAATGCTTATGGAGTAATTAACCGGGATAATGGAGTTGAATTCTGGTTTAATATAGACCGAGCAACATGATGACTTAAAAAAAAACTAAACCATGCGGACCGGCATGGTTTAGTTTTTGAATCCCTATCGGGCAGCCGCTTTTAACCCAGACATAATCTGCTGTAACACTTTGAACATAGTCGCTTTTTCACCCGAGTATTGCTCAATAGTCTTAACCAGGACGCTGCCTACTACTAAGGCATCTACATTATCTTTGAGTTCGGTTACCTGTTGGGGAGCAGAGATGCCGAAACCAACTGCCAGAGGCCGGGTGGTGTTTTCTCTGACCCTCTGCAGGTATTGTTTTAAATCAGGCAGTGTTTTGCGGACACCTGTAACTCCGGCTACGGAAACACAGTAAATAAAGCTTTTAGCTGCGGAATCAGCCCGGGCGATTCGCTGGGGACTTGAGTTAGGTGCCATCATAGGGATAATATCCAAATTATTTACCTGATAGCGGGGCCGTTCTTCCAGGGGAACATCGGGAATAATAACAGCTGAACCTCCCGCATTCTGCAGTTCCTGAGAAAAGTTGAATATACCGCGATGGAGAATGGGATTGGAATAGGAGAATAGAACCAGGGGCATCTGGCATTTCTCGCGCACGGCGGCCATAAACTCCAGGCCTTGAGTCATGTTCATGCCCTGTTCTACACCCCGGAAATGAGCCCTTTCAATTACTTCCCCATCAGCAATGGGGTCGGAATAGGGAACACCTATCTCCAGTATGTCACAGCCAGCGTCCTCCAGAGCCCGGGCGCAATCAACACCAGTTTTAAAATCCGGCTGGCCGGCCATAATAAAGGCAATAAGGCCTTTTTCCTGCTTCTTTTGGAGCTCTTTGAATCTGTCATTTAGGCGGTTCATTGTTTCACTCCTTCCAGTAAGGCGGCTACAGTTTCCATATCTTTGTCTCCCCGGCCGGAGAGATTGACCACGATGCATTCATCACGGGGCAGGTGCGGAGCGAGCTTAATGGCATGGGCAACGGCATGGGCACTTTCCAGGGCGGGAATTATACCCTCCAACTGACATAGCTTAAAGAAGGCCTCCATGGTTTCCTCATCTGTGGCTGTAGTGTATTCCACCCGGCCAGAATTCCGGAGATAGGAATGCTCCGGGCCAACTCCGGGATAATCCAAACCGGCTGATATGGAATGGGTAGGCAAAATCTGGCCTTCTTCATCTTGCAAGAGTATACTCAGTGCTCCATGCAGGATTCCCGTTGTACCCCGGTTGAGCGTAGCCGAGTGATAGCTGCTGTCCAAGCCCTTGCCGCCGGCTTCTACTCCTATGAGCCGAACCTGACTATGCAGGAACTCGTAGAATATTCCCATGGCATTGCTTCCGCCGCCTACACAGGCAATAATACAGGAGGGCAATTTTCCTTCCTGTTCCAGTATCTGCTGACGCAGTTCCTGACCTATAATAGACTGAAAATCCCTTACTATCATGGGATAAGGATGAGGCCCCACCACAGAACCAATGAGATAATGAGTAATATCACCAGTGGCGATATAATCTCTTAAGGCTTCATCAGTAGCTTCTTTAAGGGTCTGGGAACCCTTGCACACAGCTTTAACTTCGGCATTCAAGGCTTTCATGCGATAAACATTTAACCGCTGTCGTTCCATATCTTTGGCACCCATATACACAGTACAGGAAAGGCCCAGCACAGCTGCAGCCGTGGCAGCCGCGACTCCATGCTGGCCGGCTCCGGTTTCGGCTATTACTCGGGTTTTTCCCATCCGTTTAGCCAGCAACCCTTGCCCCATGGTATTGTTAATCTTGTGTGAACCGGTATGGTTAAGGTCTTCGCGTTTAAGATAAATTCTGGCTCCTCCGAGCTCATGGGTAAGCCTGCGGGCAAAGTACAGCCCGGACGGCCGGCCAACGTAATCTTTCAGGTAATGTGCCAGCTCTTCCTTAAAAGCTGAATCATTTTTAAGATTATAATAAAAGGCAGTAAGTTCGTTTAAGGTAGGTATAAGGGTTTCCGGAACAAACCGCCCGCCAAATTCACCATAATAACCATTTCCGTTTGGAAACATAACAATCCTCCTTTTCTAATGTTAAATTAATTTAGTTCCTGGCTTTTGAAATTACAGTATTTCGCAATTATTTATTATCTTAAAATCCGCGTGAATCATATAAAATCACCCTCTGGGTACCACTGATGCTCCCTGTCGGGCGCTATTAAGGTTGCACGTTGAATTTACTAATTCAGTTTGCGTTTATTAACCTCTGGCCTGCGATACGAAGTGCTCAATCAACTCTCGGCTTTTTCGCCCTCCTGTTTCCACCCCACTGGATACATCCACTGCGTAAGGCTTAACTGACCGGATGGCTTCAGCAACATTACCGGGGTTTAGCCCCCCCGCTAAAATTGTCCGCTGACCGGGCTTAAGATTATGCAGCAGATGCCAGTTGAATGTTTTACCGG
>JBDKUD010000081.1:0-2790 GCA_039679805.1 Syntrophomonas sp.
ATCAGGCGCTGGAATATATCGGCATCCACGGTATACCGCTGCCCCATAAAGCGAAAGCCCTTGATTTCCCGCTCACGGTCCGGCTGTATAGTAGCATCAAAAATGGGAATGGAGTTTATAACTGGACCTTTTATAGTCGAGGTTTCTTTTAAGAAAGTGCGCCATTTGGTACTATTATCAGTTAGTGTCTGCAGACTAAGCTGGGGACCATAGACCTTCTTTAACAGAGCCGAGTATTCTTTACAGCCCGGGTCATCACTGCTACCTACAAAGAAATCGCTAACATTATAAATCTTGCTCCAACTGGAGTTATTAGAATCCTTTTGCAGCGCCATGGTCATCAGCACCGCTGAACGAGTGGCATCTTCATCCTTTTGCAGGAAGGACATGCGGCCATACCACATCATCGCCTGGAAATAAGACTTCAATGCTACGCTGCGGGTGTAATGCCCCCGGGGTATGTACTGAGTATAGTCTTCTTTTAAGGAATTTAAGATATCAGTATTACTGCCCATGCTCATAACCGGAGAAACAGTTGTTTGCTGATGGGCGTTAATGAGTTCGAGCTCCGAGCGGACTTCCTTTTGCACCGTTGCCGGAATGGACAATTTAGGATCAGTGAGCTGGCTAGCCACGGCAAAAAAGGCCAAATTCCGGCGCGCGGCATTCTCCCATACAGTTCCTTTTAATGCTGTAAATTGCTCCTGGGAAACCTGCAGCATTCCCTGGTTTAAATTCTTTAGTTCGGGCAGGAGTTTTTCTTCCTCCACCGTTTTCAGCAGGTGTTCAAAGAATAGATGGTAATTGTGCAGCATGGAGTCGGTCGTTACCAGATTGGGTACTGAATCATAACGGTTAACCTCGTAAAGCATATAATATTCCTCAAACAGGTTGGGTATTACTACAAACCCATTTTGCACCAGGCGTTGTTGGGCCGCGGAGGAAAATTTGAAGCGCGGGCTATTTTCCACATTAGTAAGATCGGAAGCTACTGTATAAGGCTTCAAACGGGGCTGTTCATCCACCTTCACTTCGGTATAGGATGCAAATTCTGATGCCAGGGCAGTTTGGGCTGGAATCTGCTTTTCTTTTGCAGCATTCAGGGATTTGTCTTTGCAGCCACTCACAACACCAACCACCAGACACAGTACCATTAGTACACTGATTGTTTTCAATGTATTTGACTTCAAGTCCGTTCCCCCCATACAAATTTTACTCTAAAACGTTTACGCGGATTGACTGATATTCTTTCAGCTAATTATTTAGAGTCTTAAGATATGATTATTTGACAGAGAAGAAAAGCGTTCCTTCTTATTTTATGTTGTTAACGGTTAGGACTAAACAAAAATGGCAACAATTGGGTGAATGCAGTTGAGTGCTAGTCTCACTTTTTTAATCACATCTAAAAAGTTAGCCTTTGCCTTGTTCATTACTGAATAATTTCATGGATTCCTTGCATTATGCAACATTATTCTTTATTCTTTGCATATAGCGCCTAAAAATGTTTAAAAATAATGATGGATGAATCTGAACGGAGATTAATAATTGATAGCTAATAACCAGGATGAAACTGCTTCAAAAGATCACAACGTCGGTAGAAAAAAATGGCTGAAGATATTAGGGTTTGTTTTAGTCGCTTTCTCATTTTCATTGTATTTTGTTATTTTACCTGTTCCCTTTACTCCTTTCCCGATACACATAAAAGGACTGATTTTTGTAATTCTTGTAATTATAAAAGATATCTGTCTTGGTCTTGGGATTGTTATCCTTGGTAAGGAGTATCTAGTTAAATACTTCAAATACCTTCATGTTTTCGATTGGTTAAAAGAGAAATTTAACAAACGTTAAATATCTAACTATTTAACTCCAGAATCACCATATTATCAGTCTGATTCCAATCAACTCTTCCTTTAAACATTTCGGTGACAAAGCGAACCGGCACATAAGAACGGTTATTGTACAACATTAGTGGTACTTCCATGGTTTGTTCCTTACCATTAACCATGACCCGGTTGCTACCGGACTTCAATTCCAGCAGCATGTCATCTTTCTTGGCCGTTATATTACCCGTCTTTTGATTATAACCAACCGCAACGCCCATCTTCTCAAATATTTTTCTCATCGGGACCAGGGTACGATTATTTATTATCAGAGGGTCAGAATCGAAAAATACTTCTTCGCCGTTCAGCTTTAACCTTATCGGTACACTTTTTAACCGGGTCACTACCAGGGCATTACTTATCTTCCTTCCCGGACTGGTCAAATATCTGCCATTATAATAAAGACTGGAGGAAGCTCCGCCATCGAGATTAATTGCATCAACCAGATTCAGATTCTGAGAGATTTCAGCCAGCTCCCGTATGGTTACATTGCCGACCGTACCCATTATAAGAATATTGTCTCTGGTTACCCCAATAAAACTTCGCTGGCCTCTGTTCTTGTTTATCTTATCCTCCAAAAAGCCTTCCGCCGCACCGTTGGCAATGATGGTTCCATTGCGTAAAAGGGTTGGGCCGGCACCTACGGTAGTTCGAATTCTACTCCAATCCACCTTTTCTCCGGGTGTTCCGGCATTAATACCAATTTTGCTGTATTCAAGCCGGTAATCCACTTTAGTACCAACTTTAAATCGGTTAAAGAGCTCATTAGGGCCCATTACAATAGTATAGCCTTCTGCCGGTATCATGGCCTGGCCTGATACAATCTGGGTGACAGTACCTTTATCAACTATAATAGAATATTTATTATGTGGTCCAGTGGTGGCGCCAAAAGCCGGAGTGAAAATAGTTA
>JBDKUD010000135.1:0-4581 GCA_039679805.1 Syntrophomonas sp.
TCCGGGTACATGCTGTTCCCATAAGGGGAGAGAATAATGGAATAGAAGGTGCGGTTGCAGTATTTCATGATGTTACTGATGCTCGAAATTTCGACCAGGTCAGGTCAGAGTTTGTAGGTAATGTATCGCATGAATTACGGACACCTTTAACTTCAATAAAGGGTTTTGTAGAAACCCTGGTGGATGGCGCTCTGGAGGATGGGGTGCTATGCCGAAGGTTTTTATCTATCATAGATACCGAAACTGATCGCCTGACCCGTTTGATTGAGGACCTTTTGACCATTTCGTCAATTGAATCCAAGGAAACTATTATGAGGCCCAAACCGGTTTGTCTGGTACACTCCATACGAGGAGTTTTAAATATTTTTAGTCCTCAAATAAGCGAGAAAATGCTTCAAATAGAGTTTATTCATCCCCCCAAAGTATCGCTTGTTTTTGTTGATGAAGACCTGGTAGGGCAGGTATTGATTAATCTATTGGACAATGCTATAAAATATACGCCGCAGGGGGGAAAGGTAATTATTAGATGTCGGGAAGAGAACAGTCGCTTGATTATAACGGTTACTGATACGGGGATGGGCATCCCCCATGAAAGTATACCCCGGGTATTTGAAAGATTCTATCGTGTGGACAAGGCCCGATCCAGAGACCAGGGTGGGACTGGCTTAGGATTGGCAATAGTCAAGCATATCGTCGAATCACACGGAGGCGATGTATTTGTTAATAGCCAGGTCGGAGAAGGATCTACTTTTGGAGTAAGTTTTCTGGTAATGTAACCAGTCTTTGAAGGGGGAGACTAGTTGTCGTTAAGGCAAGACCGTGAAATTAGCAGACAAAGATTTAAGAATATTCTGCGCTGGCAAATTATTATTGGCGGGTTATTTCTGTTAATATTTGTTCTTTATAACCTATATAGCTATACTGTTTACAGTATAAGCAAAAAAAACGTGGAAGTAGTGATAGGCAGGTATGGATCTATAGGAGATGAAGTAGCTGTTAAAATGGTAGTGCTAAATGAAGAAACAACTTATTATGCTCCGACTGAGGGACATTTTGAAAATATGGTCAGGGAAAATGACAAGGTAAGAAAGAATGACCTGGTAGGATATTTTATTACTGCTTCCCAGCAAAAGCAATCTATGCTGGCGGCTAATGCGGGAATGTTTACATTACAAACTGATGGTCTGGAAAAGGTTTTTAGGTCTGTTAATTTTGCAACTGTAACCCCGGAGGTTTTTCAGTATAAACAAATTACTGGATTACAATTACGGGGGCATTGTTTTACAGGAGATCCGATTTATAAAATAGTAAATAACTTAAAACCGACGCATCTGTTGATTCACTTTCCGGAAAAGAACCTGAAGACAACGATTAAACCAGGACAACAGATAAATGTAGTTTACAAAGGTCTTAAATTAAATAATGCTACAGTAAAACAGGAGAAAAGGATTTCGAAGGAGATTATTCTCCTGGTTGAACTGACCGATTTTTGCTCTGAACTGATAGGCCAGCGTTACATTGATGGCAAATGTATTTATAATCTTCAGAAGGGTTACCTGATACCTCAAAAAGCGATTGTGACTAAGGATTCAGCAAACGGGATATATTGTCTGAAAGGGCAGGATATATATTTTAAGGTTATAAAGATACTGAAAAAACAAAATGAAATGGCAGTGGTTGACGGGTTGGAAGCCAATGATATGGTTATTGCTCATCCGGGCTTCTTTCTTAGATACCTGAAATGAGATAGGGGAAATCGATACTATTATGGAACAAAGAATATATGAAGTTAAAAAGCGCATACAGGCATCTGCTCTGCGAAGTAACCGCCCGGTTGATGATATCACCATAGTGGGTGTAACTAAAACGGTTACCCGTGAAATAGCTTTACAGGCCTTTAATTTGGGGTTAAACGACTTAGGGGAGAACCGGGTACAAGAATTAAAACAAAAAATAGAATATATACCTCAGGCCAGATGGCATATGATCGGCAGATTACAAACCAACAAGGTAAAAGACATAGTTGGCCGGGTGTGTCTTATTCATTCCCTGGACCGCTGGAACTTGGCCGAAGAAATTAATAAAAGGGGAATGCTTTTAGGTATAGAAGTTCCGGTACTTTTAGAGATTAATATTGCTGGAGAAGAACAAAAGGCGGGCCTTAAACCTGCAGAGGTTGAAAGTTTTCTGGAATCTGCAGGCCAACTTGAGGCGATCCATATTTATGGATTTATGACTGTTGCTCCTTTTTTTGAGAATGCCGAACTAACCAGGCCGGTATTTGGCGAACTAAGAAGATTAAAGGAAGAATTATCGCAGAAATCATATAGAAATGTTGATCTTAAGCATCTTTCCATGGGGATGACCCAGGACTTTGAAATTGCAATTGAAGAAGGCGCTACTATTGTTAGGATTGGCAGTGCTTTTTTTAATGAATAAATGTAATATAATAAGAGAAATTGACGTTAAGGAGGGTTTAGACTTGGAATTATTGGATAAGGTATGGACATGGTTTGGAGTTCAAACCGAAGAAGAAAGAGAAGAAATGATGGCATTACCGCAGCCAGGGCTAAATGAATCAGAACGGAAAGGCCTAAGTAATGTAGTAAGTATTCGTACTAACAAGAGTATAAAAGTGGTTGTATGTGAACCGCAGTCATTTGACGAAGCTCAGGTTCTGGCTGATCATCTTAAGAATCGGAAACAGGTAATATTAAACTTTGAACATACTACGCCCGAAGTATCGCAAAAAATAATTGATTTTATTAGTGGGACTACTTATGCACTGGATGGGAATAGCCAGCAATTAGGCAACAATATTTTTCTCTTTACTCCCAATAATGTTGAAATAGCCAAGGATCACCGTTTCTTAATGCGCAAATCGAATATTTCCCGGGCTGCTAATCTCGGGGGTGAATAATTTTGATTCCTGCTCTGGGTGTTATTGGTTGTGGCAATATGGGTTATGCCTTGCTGAAAGGTATAGTTAATGGGGATGAACCCAGGTATTCCAGCATCTATATAAGTGACATAAATGCTGCCCGAACAGACTTGTTTAATCGCGAATTTGAGGCTGTTATCGGAAGTAATCGGGAGACAGTGGCAAATGCGGATATTGTGTTTTTGGCTGTTAAACCCGGTCAGGTAAAAGAAGTATTAACAACAACCCGGGAACAATGGCAGCCACATAAATTGCTGATATCCATTGCCGCCGGAATTTCTACTCAACTGATAGAAAATGTGATTGGTAGTGAAATACCGGTTGTAAGGGTAATGCCCAATACGCCATGTTTGGTAGCAGAAGGGGTTTCTGCCGTTTGTGGCGGAAAATATGCCACCCCGGAACATTTGCAGTTGGTAGAAGCAATGTTTAATAACCTTGGCTTGGCAATAATTATCGAAGAAAAATATCTTGACGCGGTCACCGCAGTTTCAGGAAGTGGTCCGGGTTACGCCTATCTGGTTGCTGAAGCCATGATAGATGCAGCAGTGAATATGGGTCTTAGCGGCGAAATAGCCAGAAAACTTGTAGTTAACACTATTAGAGGCAGTATGACCATGTTACAAAAAAAATGTGAACATCCGGCAGTTTTAAAAGCTCAGGTTTCCTCACCGGGTGGAACCACTATTGCCGGATTAAGGCAACTGGAGGAAAATGGTATTAGAAAAGCCTTTTTTGCTGCCGTTGAGAGTGCATATGAACGGTCGGTAGAACTAGGCAAACAGTAACGTAACACTGACAGAGGAGGAAGTTATTGGTGTCCTATCAAATAGTTCAGGTGATTGACATAATTTTTGAAGTTTTGGTGTGGATGATAATTGCCAGGTGTGTATTATCTTTTGTTAGACATGATCCTCGTCAACCAGTAATAAGGTTTATTTATGATGTAACCGAACCGGTAATGGCACCTTTTCGGAAGATTATACCTTCTACCGGGGGAATTGACTTTTCACCCATTATTACAGTGCTGGCAATTGAGTTTATTCGCAGAATTGTGATTAAACTCATTTACCTGTTTTTATAATTAAGGAGTATGGAAATGTTAGACCACGAATTGGAATTACTGGCACCTGCCGGCAAGTGGGAAGTTATGGAAAGTGCAGCTATGGCAGGTGCTGACGCAGTATACCTGGGTGGAAAAAGATTTAATATGCGAATGCTCAAATCGGATTATAATTTTTCCAATGAAGAGCTGATACGCGCAGTAGATTATTTACACGAAAAAGACAAAAAACTGTATGTAACTGTAAATAATTTGTATTATGAAGATGAGATTGAAGAGCTGAAAGATTACCTTTTATTCCTGGAGGAAATAAATGTCGACGCTTTGATAGTACAGGACATGGGCGTTGTTGATTTACATAATGAAATGGGACTGAATATTGCTCTGCATGGCAGTGTTCAGATGGGTATTGGCAATTCCCAGGCGGTAAAACTTCTTGAAAAAAATGGACTTTCCCGTGTTATTCTATCCAAAAACGTTTCCTTGCAGGAGATAAATGAAATTCATAGAGCTACTGGGATGGTAATTGAATTCTTCGCCCATGGGGACCTGTGCGTATCCCATACCGGACAGTGCT
>JBDKUD010000127.1:0-3392 GCA_039679805.1 Syntrophomonas sp.
CCCGGGGTGGGGGGGCATTGCCTGGCGGTCGATCCTTATTTTATTGTGGAAAAGGCTCCTTCACTTGCCTGTTTGATTGCCACTGCCCGGGAGGTTAATAAACAAATGCCGGCTTATATAGTAGAACAGGCCAAGATTTTGTTGAACAGGCTGGAACAGCCCAAAATTGCAGCTTTGGGGCTTAGTTACAAGGGCAATGTTGCAGACCTTCGCGAGAGCCCGGCGGTCAAAATTGTGAACCTGCTTGATAAGGAGGGCTTCCAGGTCGTGGTCCATGATCCCCTGTTCGATAATAATGAAAATACAACCGATATGGAAACTGCGGTCAAGGATGCCGACCTGATTCTGATTCTTACGGATCATGATATATTCAAGACCTACGATTATTTAAAACTTGTACGACATATGCGCACCCCGATAATTTTCGATACCAGAAATATAATAGACTCCGAAAGATTTAACGATACCGAAGTTGTTTTCTATCACCTGGGGAATATTTTTACAGCCAAAGAATGCTCTTTTTAGCAGCTTAACTCAAGTACAGATTGTTTCGCGATATTTGCATAGCATCGTTGTGTTTGATAGTTCCCCAATCTTTGTCCTGGTTTCGGACAATTGTATTTTTACTCAGGAAAAGGCGCTGGTTGTAGAGGTATTCCGGAGATTGGGTATGATCGTTGTCATGCCTGGGATGGTAGAGATGAATAGTCTTGGCCTGGGTAAGGCAATAAGTGCAGCCGTTCTTTAGCAGTCTTGATACGAAATCGTCATCATCATATGCAAAACCGATAAAATCCTCATCATATCCCCCAACGGCAAAAAACTCGCGGCGGCTGATCGCCATCAAAAAGGGCAGCTTGGTCCGCAAAACCGGATAATTATGATGATAAGCAGCGGAGTCAAATTCGCCGTTATGGGCAGTTATATAATCCAGAAAGGAACTGTCATGATCATCCATTCCGATCGCAGTGCTTAAAAGCCGGGAATTGACCAGCAACGGTTCATACAGATGCATGATGCTATTGTTCAAGTGAAACATCTCGGCGCAGGATACTATTATCACATCTCCGGCGGATAATTTTGCGCCGATATTCAGGGCGAAACCGGGAACCCGGTAAACCATTCCGCCTCTGAGGTTACGCTGCCCGGTAAATATATATTTGATATTAAGAACATTTTGGAATTGCTGACATAACGCCTCAGTTTCATCGGGCAGCCCGTCATTGAGCACCAGGATTTCGTAATCGACCGGGATTTTTTGCCTGACCAGCGAGCTAAGGTTCCATTGCAGCAGATGGGCGCGCTGAAAAGCGGTAATTAGTATGGATATTTTAGCCAATGATAGACCTCCTATGTGTACTTCTTTTCTAATTACCAATGCTATGCATTTCCCGGTTGATATGTGCCAACTATACAATGCATATATAGCGGGGCGAAAAAATGCCCCCCGCTTCTTTAACGGTCAGGTTCCTATTAACCAAACAGGCGGCGGTTTCTAATTCCGCGCCTCGTTGCAGCGGTGTGTTGGAGCTGCTCCATAGTTTCTTCCGCTGCTTAAATCACTTAAAGATTTAAGCCGCGTATATTATTAGCAATAATGTTGTTTTTTAAATCGGGCCCCCGAACTCAGCTTGAAATATACGATATATATGGAGGCTTTTATGGTAAAAATGAGGCGTTCCCTGGAAAGACAAATGCAAAATGGCATATCAGTGATTACCTGTACCAACCGTCCCTTGTTCATGTCCAGAGTATTCGCCAACTATAACCGGCAGCAGCATCCCTGGAGCGAACTGATCATCATATTGAACAACAACCAGATGAAAATTGCGGAATGGAAAAGGGAAGCGAATAATTACCGGAATATTCAGGTATATCAACTGGATGAAGATGTAACCCTGGGGACCTGTTATAACTTTGCGATTAAGCAGGCTCGCTACAATTACATTGCCAAATTTGACGATGACGACTATTATGCGCCGCTCTACCTAAGTGAAGCCGCCCATACCTTCAGCCGTGTCGACACCGATATAGTCGGTAAATCCACCAGATTCATTTATTTTGAAGACTTGAAAACCCTGGGCCTTTATGCTCCTTTCACGGAGTATTCATATGTCAGATATATAGTGGGAGCCACCATGGTGGTAAAAAAGGAAGTATTCAGTGTGTTAAGCTTTCCTGATATTACAGTGGGAGAAGACAGCAACTTTCAAAATGACTGCAATGCCAGAGGATTCAAAATCTATTCCGCCGGTAAATACAACTATGCAACCATTAGGCACCCTTCATCGCACGGGCATACTTTCGAAATGGATGACCTGAGCTATTTGCGCTACTGCCATGAATTATGCCGGACCGACAATTATATAGATTTGATAAGCGATAATAATTATGATGTTATTTTTAAAATGACATAGCCGGGTTACACTGGGTTTTCAGCTGAAGAACCTTATTTAATTATAACGAGGCGAAAAGATGTCTCAGGCTTTAGCGGTCGGGTTCCTATTAACAAAACAGGTGCCGGGTTCCAATCCTCCGCCTCGTTGCAGCGGTGTGTTGAAACAAGACTTATTTAGTCCAATCCCCCAAACTTAGGCGGAGCAGGATATTTCGATTTCTTAATTGCCGATTCCGTATTCTCCTTTTTCTTATCAACTTGGTTCTTTCCCTTTTTCGCCATTTTTAATCCCCCTCAAAATAAATTCAGCTATAGTTTATCCTTAGATAGCAGAATTATTAGCTCAACAATTAATAGCGCTGTAAATTCATTCCAAAAAATAAAAAATACATAGTGATTTTAAACTGAACCCTATTCATAAGACACAATTAAAAAGTCCTATTGTAGAATTTTAAGGATTTGCATAGCCTGACACCGTTTCTCATACGGTATCAGGCTTGTTTTTTACTTCTCTTATTCTCTTAAATGAAAAATCGAATGCGGAAACAAATGTAACATCAGGGAAAATGTGCCATATAATGTACTACGTGCCAGGAAAGGAGGTGTTAAGCTTGACAAGTAGATATATGAACGGTTTTAAAAAGTCAAATGAACTATTCCTCGAACAAAACAAAGAGAAGCATCATTGCAAAAAAGAAAACTGCGAGATTCAGACTCATGTTCACGAATTTCTCGGCAGCGTTATGCTGGCAGATCAACCACGGCACAATCATCGTTTTGCAGGGGTAACCAGTCAAGAAATTGGCCCTGACGAAGATCATGTCCATGCAATTCTGGTAAATACAGATTTCTACGAAGATCATTATCATGAAATAGGCATCAGGACTGGTCCGCCAATCCCGGTCGGTGAGGGAAAACATGTTCATTTTGTCAATGGACAGACTACAACCAATGACGACCATTTTCACCTATTTATTTTTGCAACATTAATTGA
>JBDKUD010000295.1:0-3602 GCA_039679805.1 Syntrophomonas sp.
TCCGGGGAAGCCCGGGCATACATTGAGAAACTGCGCTCCATTCTCTTGTTCGCCGGGGTTTCCGACTGTAAGATGCAGGAGGGGTCATTACGGTGTGACGCCAATGTTTCGGTTAGACCAAGAGGACAAAAGGAGTTTGGTACCAGAACCGAGATTAAAAATCTGAACTCTTTCCGAGCACTGGAAAAGGCTATCGAATATGAAGCCAAACGGCAGATAGAGGTACTGGAAGATGGAGACCAGGTTGTCCAGGAAACCAGGACCTGGGATGATGATAAGCAGGTAACCAGATCAATGCGTTCCAAAGAGGAAGCCCACGATTACCGCTATTTCCCGGAACCTGATTTGCCGCCTCTGAGAATTAGCCAGGAGTGGATAGAGGAGATTAGAAAGACTCTTCCTGAGATGCCTGATGAGGCTCAGAACAGACTTGTTCAGGAATACGGATTACCGGTATATGATGCAGCTATAATTACACTTACTCCGGAGTATCTGGAATTTTTTGATGATTGCGTAAGTCAATATAAAGATGCCAAAATAGTGTCCAACTGGATGATGGGCGAACTAAACCGGTTGCTTAAGCAGAACAATATGGAAATAAGTGACTGCCGGTTTAAACCTGCTGATCTGGTGGGTTTGCTGAAATTAATAGATGAAGGAACTATAAGCGGTAAGATAGCCAAAACAGTATTTGAGGAAATGTTTGTAAGTGGAAGTAAGCCGGAGATTATTATAAAAGAAAAAGGGTTAGTGCAATTATCCGATGAAGGAACATTAGTCCCCTTGCTGGATAAAATTGTAGCAGATAATCCCAAGGTCGTGGAAGACTATAAAAATGGGAAAGAGAAGGCATTTGGCTTTTTTGTCGGCCAGGTAATGAAGGCCACGAAGGGTCAAGCCAATCCGGCTATAGTAAATAAGTTGTTGAAGGAAAGATTAGGGAGGGAGCTATAGGCATGACGTGGGAGAGCATTAATAGCAGGGACTGGTTTTTAGAACCGGATGCCCGAATAAAGGTTGTTGACACAACTCTTAGGGATGGGGAACAAACTGCCGGGGTAGTATTTGCCAATGAAGAAAAGGTTAAGATTGCCCAATACCTGGATAGAATTGGGGTAGACCAAATTGAAGCCGGTATACCGGTAATGGGTGGATTTGAAAAAGAATGCATTAAGGAGATAGTAAGCCTGGGCCTGAAATCCAGTATAATGGCCTGGAACCGGGCAGTAATATCAGATATTAAACAATCTCTGGAATGCGGAGTTGACGCAGTTGCCATATCCATATCGACTTCTGATATTCATATCGAACATAAACTGCAAACCACTCGGGAAGTTGTACTAAAAATGATGTCAGATGCAGTAAAATTCGCCAAGGATAATAACCTCTATGTATCAGTAAATGCTGAAGATGCTTCTCGATCTAATATTGAATTTTTGACCGAATTTGCCTTGATTGCTAAACATGCCGGGGCTGATCGACTTCGCTTTTGTGACACTGTAGGAACTTTGAATCCGTTAACTACCTATCGGTATATTAGAACCCTTATTGATGCGGTTGGTTTAAATATTGAGATGCATACGCATAATGATTTCGGTATGGCAACTGCCAATGCCCTGGCCGGGTTATATGCCGGAGCCAGCTATGTGGGAGTAACAGTGAACGGGCTGGGAGAAAGAGCCGGGAATGCCTGCTTGCAGGAAGTCATTATGGGAGTTAAACATCTAATGGGTGTTAAACTAAGCTATGATACCACCCTTTTCCGCGAAGTAGCAGAATATGTGGCTCAAGCATCAAATCGGCCCTTGTCGGTAAATAAGCCTATTGTGGGTTCCAATATTTTTGCTCATGAATCAGGCATCCATGGCGATGGCGTACTAAAGAACCCGCTTACTTATGAGGCGTTTTTACCGGAAGAAGTTGGGCTGGAAAGACAGATTGTTATTGGTAAGCATTCAGGATCAGCGGCGATCAGATCAAAATTCTTAAAAGAATATGGTATAGAGCTGGAAAGAGAAGCAGCTGATGAATTACTGGTTAAAGCACGGGATTTATCAATTCAAAAGAAAAGGTCACTTTTCGATAAGGAACTGGTATATTTATTTGAACAATATATTCTCCAAAAGAAGAATAGTTAGCGGTTTAATATTTACTTTGCCGATTATGAATATTGTATTAAGTTTGTAAAATACTTCGCATTTTGTTACTTATGTGGTAGCTTAAAGACCATAAGTAATGAAGTGCTTCTATATATATTAATTAAATCTGCGTTAATCATATAAAATCTGCGTACGAGCCAAGCAAGTCTGCGTTGAGTTTTTGGATTGCCAGAATGAAGGGAGAATTGATGGAATTGGGGAAAACAATAGCCGAGAAGATATTATCTAATAAAAGTGGTCAGGATGTTAAGGCCAATGATATAGTTGTTGCCAATCTTGATTTTGTGATGGGGCAGGATGGTACTTCTGGTCTGGCAATCACCGCTTTCCAAGATATGCAGGCCAATAAAGTTTTTAATCCGGATCATATTGCCATGGTGATAGATCATAGTGCTCCCAGTCCCCTGCAAGGTGTTTCCGCCATTCATCAAAAGATGAGGAAATTTGCCGATGAGCAGGGAATAAATTTTTATGATATTGGTGACGGAGTTTGCCACCAGTTAGTACCAGAGCAGGGACATGTGGTTCCCGGCAATTTGGTTATTGGTGCCGATTCCCATACCTGCACTTACGGAGCTATAAATGTATTTTCCACAGGAGTAGGGTCCACTGATTTAGCCGCAGGTTTGGCCTCGGGAAAACTATGGTTTAAAGTTCCGGAAACATTTAAGTTTATTATTAATGGTCAACTACCTCCCGGAGTTTTTTCCAAAGACCTTATTCTATATTTAATAGGCGATGTTACAGCCGATGGTGCAACCTATATGGCGGCTGAATATACAGGTGAGGCTATTGCCAAACTGTCAGTTGACTCCAGGCTTACCATAAGTAACATGGCCATTGAGATGGGTGCCAAATGCGGCTTAATGGAAGCCGACGAAAAAACCATAGAATGGGTAAAACAGCACAGCAATAAAGATTTTTCTCCGGTAAAGGCTGATCCGGATGCTGTTTACGCCAAGATTAAAGAATATGATGTTTCCAGCCTAGAGCCCCAGGTGGCCAAACCACATACGGTTGATAATGTATCCCCCATCAGTGAAGTGGCGGGCACACCTATTCAACAGGGGGTAATCGGCACTTGTACTAATGGCCGTATGGAGGATTTACGTATTGCGGCCAGTATACTAAAGGGTAAAAAGATAGCCAAGAATACCCGTCTGATTGTAGCTCCCTCATCCCGGCAGATTATGATACAAGCCATGCGGGAAGGGTTAATAGAAATTTTCATGGAATCAGGAGCGGCCGTAGTAACTCCAGGTTGTGGGCCATGTGTGGGTACCCACAACGGAGTACCTTCTGACGGGGAAAATGTTATATCAACAGCCAACCGTAACTTTAAGGGCAGAATGGGCAATAATAAAGCTTTTATTTATCTGGGTTCACCCGCTACTGTGGCGGCATCAGTTTTGTACGGGAAATTAGCTGATCCCAGGGAGTTTT
>JBDKUD010000198.1:0-3093 GCA_039679805.1 Syntrophomonas sp.
CCAACAAACCCTTATGATGGAACAGTATCTACTTTAGTACCTTTAATGACTGCACCTTTTGATTTTCTTTCTTATCAAAATGGAAGTGTACTAAACATAAATAATTACCAATACCTTAAATTATATCTTAGAAGAAACTCAGCATTAGGTAGTGACCCTCCAAGTGAACTTATCTTTACTTTTTATAATGGTGCCACACAAGTAACAAGTTCTGTATTCTTAGCTGATGGTTCTTATGGATATGATGGTTCTGTAATTGGTTCTTACCAGTTAATAACTATACCCATATCCGCTTTTACTCTTGCTGATTCTTTATTTGATAAACTTTATATAACTAATACTTTTGGTTCTCTATCATCATTTCAATTAGATAAGATTTACATATTAGGAAGTGTACCACCACCACCTGTTATTAGTAATGCTTGGGTAAGAAGTGGTAACGCAGCAACAAATCCTGCAACCGATTATGTAGGTACAAGTGATAGCACACAATTAAACATTGGGCGTAATGGAAACTTTGATTTAATAATCCCTGATGATGGGATAAACTTAACTGCCGATACCTCTAAGCATATTTTAGTACGTGACCCAATAACAAATAAACTTTACTGGATTTACCAACCCTCTATATACGCATTAGGCTGTCTTAAAATATATGATTCTACATCTACTGGTATAACAAGAAAGTATATTAGAGATACTTGTAGTGGAGGAGGAAGTAGTGGCATTACTTCATTAAATGGACTCACAGGTGCTACACAAACCTTTGCAGTAGGAACAAGTACAACGCCTATAGTTTCATCAGGCACTACTCATACTTTTAGTATGTGGGGTTTAGGTGGCAATTCAGGAACAACCAATAATACAAATTTTATTGGCACTACGGATGCACACACATTTACAATTAAAGCGAATAATGTACGAAGTGGATTTATAGGACTTACAGGAACTACAACATTTGGATATAACTCGCTTGATGCAACAACAACAGGAACCGATAATACAGCATTTGGTCAATATGCTTTAATAGGAACAACGACAGGTAGTAGTAATGTCGCTATTGGATTAAGTGCGCTTGGTTCAGGATTCAACACAACGGGCAGTAACAATATTTCCATAGGAAAAAACTCAATGTTTGGTAATTCAACAGGTAGCAATAATGTTGCTGTTGGTACAAATGCTTTAGGTACGCCAAATGGGGAAAAGAACACCGCTGTCGGAGATTCAGCTACCATATCATCAAGCGGTATTGATTCATGTATCGCTCTTGGAGCAAATGCGGTAGCAACAACAAACGGGCAATTTGCAATATCCCCACATATTAGAGAAATAAAAGCAACAGGCATACCAACAGGAGCAGGTTATGTACTTACTGATGTGGCAGGAGATGGCATACTTACTTTGCAGGCAGCAGGCGGAGGCGGTTCATCCTTATTCCCACCAACAGGAACAGGAACAGCTACAGGTAATGTTATAGGAGATTTGGCAGGTAATACATTATCAATTATGAATGGTAATGTAGGTATAGGAGTGTCAACGCCGACAGAGAAATTAGAAGTAGATGGGAATATATCAGTAGGTAATAATTTCTTTTGGGATAACACATTGGGTGATTTTAAGGCTGTAGGGGTAGGCGTTGGTACAGGAATACTTTCAGATGCCACCTCCCAAACTACTGCAATAGGAGACGCATTAAATAGTTTTAATGGTACATATATATATATCGATGATTTAAATACACTTACAACTATTAATCAAGGAGTACAATTAAATATTTTAGGAGGTACTGGCGACCGTATTGTTATGGCAGATGCTTCAGGAGTACTATCTGCCCCCGTTAGCGATAGTTCCGTAAAGACAAAAGTTGAAATACTTGATTATGGGTTAGAAGTAATCAAAAAATTAAAACCTTCATCATTTGAATTTATTAAACAATGGCAAAATCATGGTAAAGGGAAACAAATTGGATTTATTGCCCAAGATGTCGCAAAAGTTATCCCTGAAATAGTTTACACAACGCCATCAACGGGCAAGATGGGGTATAAGGAGTTAGATATGATACCCATACTTGTAAAAGCAGTTCAAGAACTATCCGATAAAGTTGATAAACAACAAAAAGAAATTAAAATTTTAAATAATAAATTAAATAACAATGCAACTAAGAACAGGTAACACAGTCCTAATACAATTTGATACACTAACTGATAATGCAGGTAACTTACTTGTGTCTGAGTCAGGCGGTGAACTTATCTTTCATAAATCAACGGTTTTTGAAAACCCGTTTGCTGTTGATGGAAGAAGGGTTATCGTTGCAGGTAGCGGCTTAAACTTTAGGGATGATAATGGTAACACAACTACTATCAACAACACAAGCCAATCATCCGATGTTAACTTAGAATTGCCATCAAATTCAGGAGCAATAGAGGCTTCTTAATTAAAGAAGCCCATCTAAGAATAGACAGGCTTTATTCAAATTAATCCGTACCCTATGAAAACTGATACAAGATAAAAATATTATATGAGAAAACTATTATTTCTTTTTCTTTTTTTTGCTCCTTTCATTGTTAATGCTACAGCATATTATGTAAGTCCTGTAGGTTCGGATGCCTCATCTACAGGAAGTATCATTGCGCCGTGGAAAACATTAACAAGGGCAAGTGCTTTTTTAGCTGCAAAAGCAAATAGGGGTGCAGGTGATACCGTATATGTAAGGGGTAATTCAGGATCATTCAATGGATTTCCAAACAACCCTGCTAACGGTTACGCTCAACTACTAATAAACGGGCTACAAGGTACAGCAACCAATCCATGTGTGTTTACTAATTACCCCGGTGAAAGCCCTTTATTTGATTTCTTTTCAGTAGTTGTTCAAGCAGCAAGACCTTCACCTACGGCACTATCTATATTTGCATCTTCTTATCTTAAAATAAAGGGGTTGCGTTTTTATGGCTATCATCAAATTTTAGACGGTAGTGGAGTATCAAGAGGAGTAGAACTAAATGGCTGTTCAAACATAACAATAGAGCAATGCGAAGTTTTTTCATTTCAGGGAACAGGTTTTTTTATTAGCGGTGGAACACAAGATGTACTATA
>JBDKUD010000182.1:0-4998 GCA_039679805.1 Syntrophomonas sp.
GCCATATTTTTGAGTTCCACTTGCGTAGTGAACCAGCCGGCCCAGGCTGCCGGCCTTAAAGACCTTAACCAGTGTGCGGATTATGCTAAGCCCTCAGTAGAGCGCCTTTCACAAAGCGGAATTGTTAACGGGAATGAAAATGGATATTTTTACCCCAAACAAGTAATTACCCGGGCCCAGATGATTACCCTCATTGTTAAGTCTCTGGGTTTGGACGAAAATATCTCACCGGAAAATACCGATACATTCAAGGATGTTCCGCAGAACCACTGGGCTAACAAATATGTGGAGATAGCCTATCAATCAGGAATTACCAGTGGTATAGCTCCGGATCAGTTTGGAGTAAATCAAACCTGTACCCGTGAGCAAATGACTACTTTGTTTGTGAATACTTTTAAGCTCCTGGATGATAAGCTGACTGAGATACCATCCCAACTAATTGATTTAAACAGGTTTACGGATGAAGCTCAAATCTCGGACTGGGCCCGCGACCCGCTGGCCTTTGCAGTGTATATGGGCTTGATCAGCGGAACCAGTGCCAGCACAATGGGCCCGAAGATGGGGGCAGAGAGAGAGCAGGTGGCAGTATTAACTGACCGCTTTATCGACAAGAAGGATAATATTGTAATGGATTTGCAGGCTCAGCGTATCCTGGGTAAAACCATACAAGAGCAGTTTAACGGTCAGGGTATCAGCAATACTGGAGAAATCGAAATTAAAGTAGCCCTGCAGCAAACAGATTCCGATCTCCCCTCAGAAGTAAGTTTCAAAGCTCACCTGACAAATGATATGGTGTGGCCCGCTGCCTTCCATCAGACAGTAGGTACGGAAATTACTGGTTTGCCCAGCAATGACTATTCACAATTAAACGTGGAACAGTACCTGGTAGACGGCATTTTATATCAGAAGCTACCGGATGAGAACAACCATGCCAGCTGGGTTCGGACGTCACCTACGGATATGCCTGATATCAGCAAGTTAATGCAAAACGTAAAGGATGCTCAGACATCACAATTACTGTTGCCGGATGAAATTCATAAATCGGGCCAGGTTAAGCTTGAGGATGCTGTAGTTAACGAAACCAATGGTCACAAAATCACTTATACTGGACAGCTTACGGATATATCTGGTTTATTTAATCAGATATTACCGGCCTCTTTACCCGCAACCCTGGACAGCAGCCAAGTTCAATACCTGCTTGATACCGTGCAGCAATCAGTCAAGTCGATAAGCTTTTCCGAGGTCTTCTTCGTGGGAGCTGATAATCTGATCTACGGAAATCAGTTAAACATTAATATTAACTGTAAAGATGAGACCGATGTTGAAGATATTCCTGTTAAAAGCATAATAATAACATCCCGCATGGATAACTACAAATATCATGATATTAGCATAGTCCTACCCCCGGAAGCCAAAGTTGCTCCTTAGAATAATTAACTCATTATATAACTAATTCATAAATTTAATTTGGTACAAATTAAGAAGAGCCCGCTGTAACTAACTCGTAACAGCGGGCTCTTTTCAAATTATTTTTTGGCTAACTTTTTAGATCTACTACCGGCTTGACCAATGAAAAAATGTTATTAGTTCGCCCAAAAAAGTGGCACAAAATGGCCGCTTTAAATCTCTGTAACGCCGGCTGCTACTGGGCTGAGGCAGAAATGTTTCACGTGAAACATTTCTGCCTTTTTACTCTCCAATCTAAATTTTTCTGTTCTGAAGTGTCACGATCAACACTCCTAACAAAATTAGTGCTCCACCAATAAAGAAATTTAAATCCAAATGCTCACCAAGCAAAATCCATCCTAAAATAGATCCCACTAATGGTTGTAAAAAGAAGAACAACGAACCAATTCCGGCATCCATCATTTCCAGTCCCTTATTCCAAAGAAAGAAAGCACCCGCCGTTGATACTATTCCCAAATATAAAACCCCGAGGATGATTAAAGAGTTGTTAAAGAGAATATTATTCGTTTGAATCTCCCATAACATGAACGGTGTTGTAAAAACTAAGGCAAATAGAATAGCATAAGTTGTTATGGTTAATGAGGAATAGTTATAAGACGCAAGCTTAACATATACTGACAACAAAGCCCATGTTATTGCAGCACCTACTAAAATAACACTTCCCCAAAAGTAAGTTCCAAAGTTTGAACTCCATCCGACAACAATTGCAACACCAATAGTGGCTATTAAAAGAGAAAGAATCTTACGTATAGTAAGAGTTTCTTTTAATACGAAACGAGCAAAAATCACAATAAAGGCTGGTGTTGCCGAAGTAATCAGAGCACCCGTATGGGCATCCGAAAGTTTTGTTCCAATAAATTGACATGCAATCGAAACAAAATAGCCGATAAATCCAATCCAGGCCAAGAGTAACCAGTCTTTCTTTCTAAGTCTGGTACAGGCACCTGTTTTATTTTGAACTATTTTTAAAATTACATATAAAAAAACAAAAGCAATAATATATCGTAGCCAAATAAGCGTAAACGGGGGTATAAATTCGAGTATATATTTACTTACAACATACATACCGCCCCAAATACTAGCAGCTAAAGATAAACATATTGCCCCTAATACAGTGTTTCTCATTTTGTATTTCCTCCGTCTTAATAAAATTTAGTAACAAATTCTAAGACGGGGCAGTTTTTGAATTATCTGTTCATCCCCGGCTTAGCTTAGGAATGAACATGGGGTTGGTCATTTTCAAACAAGTTAAAGTAATACATTGAATTCTCCTTTTTAAAGTATTTTTTAATTATAACATAAACAGGTTTTTATTAAGCTAACGGGTGTGCATTAATTAAAGAAACAGACCAAAAAAGTGGACATTTTGTCCACTTTAAAATCTCTGTGATGCCGGCTACTAATGGGCTGAGGCAGAAATGTTTCACGTGAAACATTTCTGCTTTTTTTATATAAAAGTTTAGAAGTTTGTTAAAGTCTTTTTTGAGTTTCCATAAGCGATAGATTAGATGCTGAACAGTCTGTTAAAGATGGGATAAGCGATTATTACTTACCGGTGCTTTGAAGGCTGGCATTTATCTGGTAATCAATGTAGTTGCCGAGCTTTGTACTCAATATAGCAAAAACAGTTAGAAATGCTATTCCAAATACTATTTTGATATTTGGATGCAGCTTAACTCTTTTTATCAAGATAAGCCCAATGACTGGGATGATCAACCAAACTATGAAGCACATTATAATTATAGTGATAGTTGGATCCATTTACTTATACCCTACTTTTTATGATGTTCCAAAATAAAAAGTGGCACAAAATGACCACTTTAAAACTCTGTAATGCCGGCCACTACTGGTCTGAGGCAGAGATGTTTCACGTGAAACATTTCTGCTTTTTATGTATTAAATTTCGCTTAATGGGTCCTGTTAAAGTGATTCGTTTAAGATAACGCGTCCTGTCAGGGTGGTGAGGTATATCCAGTGACGCGACGTTGGCGAAGGCGGTGAGAAACACCCGGCGATGTCCGAACGGGAGATGGGGTCGAGCGACACGGACGTCGCGAGAGCGTTGCTGAACACGGATGTGAATCTATGCGGTGCCCCATCTCCCGTTCGGCAAGCCGCTGGTATTTCCACCGCCGGAGACTGGAGCAAACTGGATATGCCTTACCACCCTGGCAGGACTAAGCTCCAAACCTAACGCAGCCTTAAAACCTCAATAATTCTCTCCAGGTCTTCATCATTATAATAAGAAATCTCAATTTTCCCACCTTTGGGCTGGGTAATTATTTGCACCCGGGTACCAAATTGCCTTTCCATCTTCTCTTCCAGATCTACAATCTCTGCTGGTTTAATCTCTAACTCGTTTGTTTCAGCTTTTACCCTTCTCCGTCTCTTACGTTTTACTATCTTTTCAGCTTCCCGGACCGTAAGATCCCCCTCAGCAATTTCCCCGGCCACTCTTAACCGTTCTTTATCACTTCCCAGGGTAAGTAATGCCCGGGCGTGACCGGCACTAAGAACTTTCTTATCAATCATGTCCAGGATATTGCCCGGCAGGCCAAGGATTCTTAAGCAGTTAGTTACATGAGACCGACTCTTACCTATTTTCTCTCCAAGCATTTCCTGAGTATACCCGTATTTCTCCACCAGGTTTTTATAAGCCATACCTTCCTCGATAATTGACAGGTCGTCTCTTTGAATGTTTTCTATCAATGAGATCTCCGCCGCTTTAACATCATCCATTTCTTTAATCACAGCGGGGACCTGAGTTAACCCGGCTAATTGCGCTGCCCGCCAACGTCTCTCCCCGGCTACAATCTCATAAATATCTCCTCTTGGCCTTACCAGTACCGGCTGCAAAATGCCATGTTCCATTATTGAGCTGGCTAGTTCATGTAAAGATTCCTCATCGAAATTACGTCGGGGCTGATTAACCCCGGCCTCAATTTTGCTTATATCTATTTCCGTTATACTGGTTCCTTCTATCTCCGCATCAAGCGAAAGTAATGCCTCCAGACCTCTTCCCAGTCCGCGCTGTTTAGCCACGCTGTAAAACCTCCCTTGCCAAATCCATATATACTTCAGCACCCCGGGACCGGGGATCATAAACAACTATAGGTTTCCCATGACTGGGTGCTTCGCTTAAGCGCACATTCCGCGGTATGATTGTTCTATAAACCTCTTTGCGAAAATGTTTCTTTACCTCTTCAACTACTTGAATAGACAAATTCGTACGGCCATCAAACATAGTAAATACTATTCCTTCTACCCGTAATGTTTTGTTAAGCTTTTTGCGCACCAGATGAATGGTATCCATCAACTGGCTCAAACCTTCCAGGGCATAATATTCACACTGCAAAGGAATCAAAACCGTATCTCCGGCAGTTAATGCATTGACCGTTATAAGTCCAAGTGAAGGAGGGCAATCGAGTAAAACGTAATCATAATACCCCTTAATTAAATCCAGCCTCTGTTTCAATAAAAACTCCCGGTCGGTCCGCGATGCCATTTCTACTTCTGCTCCGGCTAATTGAA
>JBDKUD010000193.1:0-2652 GCA_039679805.1 Syntrophomonas sp.
GTTTTATCCGTATCCAGTTCCCCCCCCTTGACCAGATGCCCTCTTCTTCTGGCGATATCCTGGAGTAGTCTTTCACTGCTTTTTTCCAGGTCGACCAGTTGAAAATTGTCATGTAAAATCTGAGGCGCCTTGGCTGTCAGGGAACTGATAAGATAGAGAGCCACCTCGTATTCATCATAAGCATTCTCTCCTACAATATCCAGTAATGCCAGCTTTAATCCCTGTTCTGCGGACTGGACTTTTGGCCACATTAAGCCAGGAGTATCCATAAATTCTATATCATCCCGAACTCTAACCCATTGCTTTCCTCTGGTTATTCCCGGTTTAGCACCCGTTTTGGCCATTTTTTTACCAACCAGGCAATTCAGAAACGTAGACTTTCCAATGTTAGGAACACCGGCTACCATTACCCGAGCCTCTCTTATTCTGCGCCCCCTACGCAGCATATCTTCTTCCTGGTCTTTAAAGGCCAGCTTTATAGTCTGGATAACTTCACGAGACCCTTTGCCACTGCTGGAATCAATAGCCACCGCCATGAAGCCCTGTTTGTTAAAGGTATCTATATATTCCAGAGTGGTTTCTGGTAAAGCCAGGTCCATTTTATTAAGAATAAAAATAACTTTTTTCTTACTTACTATTTTCTCCAATTCCATATTTCGGCAGGAAAAAGGCGCACGCGCATCTACCAGCAAAGTTACGATATCTACCAGCTTTATATTTTCTTCTATTTCCCGTCTGGCCTTGACCATATGTCCAGGATACCAGTTGATGCTCATTTAAATTACCTCCGTTAAAAAAAGAGAATACCCGTTAAGGTATTCTCCTCATATTTTATTAAGTTAAAATCTGCCTTTTTCCTTAACGCGGGCCTTTTTACCAGTTCTGCCCCGCAGATAAAACAATCTGGCTCTGCGAACTTTACCTCTTCTGGTAATTTCAATCTTGGCTATTTTAGGAGAATTTAATAGGAAGGTTCTCTCCACCGCCACGCCGTATGTTATTCTTCTAACCGTAAAGGTTTGGGATAACCCGCCCCCTCTGATTTTCATAACAGTACCTTCATAAACCTGAATTCTTTCTCTGGTACCTTCTACGACTTTAACATGAACTTTTACCGTATCACCAGGTGCAAATACGGGTAAATCCTTTTTTAAATGCTCTTCTTCAATAAACCTAATTATGTCTTGCATGCATTCCTACCTCCTTCCACAGGCGTTCATACATCCCAAAATAATGCAGCGGACCACCTTTAATACAGAACAAGGGTATTATATCACAGGGGCCAGTTAATCTCAAGAATAAACTATTGATTATACCAGAATTCCCCTAATAACCGGTCAACAATTATGGAAACAGCACTTCGTACCGACAAATGATTATAGTCGCCACCGCCGATAACAGGCTGTAGAATATAGTCGCAGTTTTCTACCAGCTTAGATTTCATTCCGAATCCGGTTCCAAACAGCACTAAGAATACTTTTTCTTCATTAAACATTATTCCCTTTAAATCTTGATATGTTACACTATTGGGATAATTTCCGGCATCAGTAGCCACAGTAAGAACTTCCTGTCCGGTTTCTTCCCGGATAAGATTAACAGCCTCCTCCAGATTAGCAACTGTTCGAAGAATACTAAAGGCCTCTTTTCTGTCCGGATTGTATTCTCCCCCGTAACCATCCTGCCAAAATCCCACTATTTTTTGGATAAGCTCCTGCTGACTGGCCGAAGGATGAACTACAAAAAATCCATCTACATTAAACGTCCGGGCAACCCTGCTTATATCATGCAAATCCAGGTTTGTAACTGAAGTAGTAATAATATCCTGGCGCTTATTATACATCGGGTAATGTAATAATGCTAAATATACTTTGGCTTTTCTCACCTGCAATTGTTCTCCCTGCAAAAAATTATTTCTTCCAGTAACTTCTTTTCTTCATTGGTATAGTCTCTAACTAACAACAGCTCAGGACGGGTCAACAATGTACGCAACAGGCTCTGTTTTTCTCGCCATATCCTGATATTTTCATGATGTCCGGATAAAAGAACCTCCGGGGCTTCCTGTCCATCATAATTCTGAGGACGTGTATAATGAGGATACTCCAACAGGCCATCAGAAAAGGATTCCTCCAGCGGAGACTGTTCATCCAGAACTCCAGGGATAAGTCTGACCAAAACATCTACCAGCACCATAGCAGGAAGTTCCCCCCCGGTTAACACATAATCCCCAATGGAAATTTCCTCATGAACCTTATTAAGAACTCTTTCATCTATACCTTCATAATGTCCGCATAAGATTACTACATGTTCCTCTTTTGCGAGTTCTGCTGCCTTTTTTTGAGTTAAGGGCTTCCCTCCTGGTGACATATATATGACCCTGGACCCGTTTCTGCGGACACTATCAATAGCCGGGCACAGGACATCAGGCTTCATTACCATTCCGGCTCCGCCACCATATGGATAGTCGTCAACCTGCTGGTGTTTATCGAGAGCAAAATCTCTAATATTTGTGGTATTTATATTTACTAAACCTCTTTCCCGGGCCCGTTTAATTATACTTTCATTAAAGGGAGAAACGAACATTTCCGGGAAAAGAGTCAGAATATCAATCTCCATTTGAACATCCTTTTTTATTACTTACTAGTTTTATTCAGT
>JBDKUD010000131.1:0-2620 GCA_039679805.1 Syntrophomonas sp.
ATGCTCCCTTTAATTAATTATCTCCAGCTTCTTTACCCCACCAATAATTCATCAGCAAACACTTCTATTACTTTTCTTACCAACTCGGGATCAAACTGGCTGCCGGCACATCTTTCTATTTCGTGCCATGCTTCTTCTTGACTAACTGCTTTTTGATAAGGCCGCCCATTTATCATAACATCATAGGTATCAGCAATCGCTATTATACGTGATAAAAGAGGTATTTTTTCTCCCCTGAGCCCCAGCGGGTAACCGGTACCATCCCAGTGTTCATGGTGATGTAAAATAGCTTCTGCTATGGGAGCCATTTCGGGTGAACTAAGCGCTATACGATATCCTATTTCCGGATGCTTCTTTATAACTTCCCATTCTTCCAAAGATAACTTTCCGGGATTATCAAGAATGTTATTAGGTATGGCTATCTTGCCTATATCATGTAAAGCACCCAGCAGTCTTAAGTTATCTAATTCGCTATCGGGAAGATTAATAGCTTGTCCAATTTTTTTGGCTATCTTTTGTATGCGTTGGCAATGTTGTTTGGTTTCATGGCTTCTAGTCCAGAGAGTTTTCTCCAGGGACATTAGAAATGTACTGCGCATACTTCTACTCTCCAAAAGTTTATTGCGATACATCTTGTCCTCGGCTTCTTTGATTACTTCCCTTATATCCTGGGTAATAAATCTTTTGGTTGCCATCCCAAGTGAAATACTGGTCCTTATTTGCAAATCATCGATATGCTGGCAGGCATTCTTTACTCTTTTAAATACTTTAGCGGCGGTTATGTTATCACACCTAGGTAAAAGAATAATGAACTCATCTCCGCCCCAGCGGGCAACAATATCTTCGTGGCGAGATGACTTCCGTAATGCTTTTGCTACCTTTACTAAAAGTTTATCCCCTTCCTGGTGTCCCAGAGCATCATTTACTAATTTTAATCCATTTACATCTCCCATAATTAAACTTAAAGGCAACTCTCTCTCAGTATCCAATCGTTTTAGTTCTTCTTCAAAAAATACTCGATTATACAGACCCGTTAGTTTATCATGAAAGCTAAGATATTTTATCTCCTCTTCAGCTTGTTTTCGTTCAGTTATATCTATGACAATATTGAGTAAGCATAGCTCTCCATTAATATCAATTCCTTCGGCAGAAAATAAGCCCAGTCGTTCCTCTCCCAATTTTCTACGGAAAAGGATTTCCATATCACGAACCGGTTCCATTCGCATAATTTTCTGTAATACCTTTTGACGTTCCGTCGGATTAACCCAGAATCCTAATTCTAATGAGGTTCGTCCCAGTATATCTCCACGACTATAACCAACAACTCGACAAAAGCTATCATTGACATCAACGTAACGGCCATCCCTTAGAGTAGTAATAGACATCGTCATTGGGCTGGCATTAAACGCTTTGGAAAAACGTTCTTCGGACAGGCGTAATGCTTCCTGGCTCCTGGTTTGCTCAGTGATATCCTTATGTATACAAAGCAGACATGGTTTTTTCCCCATTTCAATTATCTCTGCGGAAACTAAAAAACGCCTTATTTCTCCTGATTTCATTCGATAATTTTCTTCAAAGTTGCGAATATTTCCCTGTTCCATGATTTGTTTTAACATAAGGTTTCGTCTTTCCGCTTCAATTGTAATACCTAATTCGATACTAGTATGCCCAAGCGCTTCGTATCTTTGCCAACCGGTCTTCTCTCGCCAGGCATCATTTACTTCCAGGTAAAGCCCTTTTTCTAAAGTCGTAATTGAAATTGGCTCAGGGTTGTTACGAAAAGCCTTGGAAAACTTCTCTTCCGACAACCGCAATGCTGTTTCCATTAGTCTTCGCACAGTTATATCCGCAGCCAGGCCGACATAATATATCGTTTTGCCAGCCTCATCTTTTATTGGTGCACCACTGGAGGTATGCCAGCGCCAGGTCCCATCACGGTGTCTAACCTGGTATTCCACCCCTTTTTGAGCTTTACCGGTAGTCATAATACTTTCCAAAAAATCTCTGCAGACAGGTATATCGTCTGGATGGACAAATCGGTCAAATAACTGATCCTTTACCTCATCAATTTCATGTCCCAGGTTCTCTGTCCACCCCTGAGAAACAAAGATGAACCTTCCCTCTGGAGAAAGCGTATAAATGATTCCATTAGCATTTTTATAAATGCTGCGCAGCTCTGCTTCGCTTTTAGACAACTCTCCAATGTTCTGCTCCATTGTTTGGTTTTCGCCCTTCATTACATTACCTGCTTTCTGAGCAAATGGTAATATACTATTTAATAATAATAGAAAGTACGATTTAATTATAATATGTAATTTGTAGGATAAAAACCCTGTTTTTAATTTTCATTCCTTTTATTATCAGTAATGGCCTTTATCTATACGCTATAGCCTTCTTTCCATAAACCAGCGGTCTTCCTCCAGGAATAGATACACTTCTTTGTTTTGTACCTTACATGTATATCGGATACCTGTGCCCCCGGCTTTTAAACTGGCTGCCCGGCGAATATCGGTGACTCTTTCTATGTTATAGTCCTGGCCATCTTCCCATACAAATGAAGTTGGCTTAAAACCTCCATCCGGATAGAAAACCGCCCTGACGCCGACATATATTTTATTAG
>JBDKUD010000124.1:0-16144 GCA_039679805.1 Syntrophomonas sp.
TATCCAAAACTCAGGTACAAAACATTCTAAAAACCTATGCTGGTAATCTGAAGACTGGTAATGTAAACAAAAGTAATGAAGTTAAACAAAAGTTTAGCCGCCCGGATGAGCTGGCTATATCAGGTGAGAGCAAGATTAAACAACGCGCTATGCAGGCAGTAAAACAGGCAGAAGATATACGGCCCGATCTGGTAACTGAGCTGCAGGGTCAGATATCTGCCGGCAGCTATGAGAGATCCGATGATGAAGTGGCAGAAAAGATGATATCCCGTGCTATAGTTGACAAAATGGTGTAACAGAAAGTGGTGGATAAATTGGATAAGCTGCTCAAGGATTTTATTAGCACCATGGGCAAGGTTAACCGTACCCTGGACAACCTGGCAGATCTGGGGCAGGAAAAAAAACAATTAATAATCCTGGGCCAGGTTAAAGAACTGGATAAACTTATTCAACGAGAGGGCATCATAGTTTCTAACCTGGAGAAACTGGAAGGTGCCCGCTTTAAGTATCAGCAGAAACTGGCTTCTAAATGGGAGCTTACCGCAGAAGAATTGAGCGCAAGTGTAATCCTGCAAAAAGTAAAAGCAAATTATCCCGATTATTACGATGAAATGGAACAGGAAATTCGTCGCCTCGAATATAATGTTATCCGCCTCAAAGCTCTTAACACCGGAAATAATGAATTAATTAACCAATCACTGGATTATATAGATGTAATGCAGTCCATCCTGCTGGGCGATGCTGCCGGTACCTACTCCGAACAAGGCCAGCAAGCCAACGAAACCCCCTCCCGGGTAAAAATCAACCTGGTCGACAAAAAAGCTTAGGAAGATTCAACGTGGAAATACGAGGGGATAATTCAACACAGAAGGACACAGATTTTAGGATGATTAACACAGATAAAGATTATAAGGATTATATATATAAAGACTTAACCGAGAAAATTATTGCTTGTGCTTATAAGGTCTTTAGGGTACTTGGTACAGGCTTTTTAGAAAAAGTATATGAGAATGCATTGGTTGTTGAGTTAGAAAGATGTGGATTTAAGGTAACACAGCAGCAATCCTTAAAAGTATTTTATGAGGGAGTTGCCGTAGGTGATTATTTTGCTGATTTGGTAGTTGAGGACAAGATAATCCTCGAACTAAAGGCCTTAAATCAACTTGACAAAGTTCACGAAGTCCAGCTAGTGAACTATTTGAAGGCTACTGGCATTAAAGTAGGACTCCTAATAAATTTTGGAGACAAGATAACTATTAAACGCAGAGTAGGCTAGTAACGATAAGATTAATAATATTATATAAAAAAATCAGTGTTAATCCAATCAAATCTGTGTCTTTCTGTGTTGAATTAAGCGAATAAAGTGAGGTTAATTTATTGTGACTGCTTTTTTGGGTTTGGAAATCGGCAAACGGTCAATTATAACGCACCAGACGGCACTGGAAGTTACCGGGCATAATATCGCCAATGCCAGTACCGAAGGTTACACCCGCCAGGTGCCCAATATTGTGACCACGCGACCTTGGCATGCTCCTGTGCTTACCGGTAATACCGGAGTCGGGCAATTAGGTACCGGGGTTAACGTGGATGAAATCCAACGCCTGCGTGATAGTTTCCTGGATTCACAAATACGTACTGAGTCCCAGACTTCAGGATACTGGAGTATGATCCAGGACAGCCTATCTAAAATTGAGGTAATACTTAACGAACCTTCTGATGACGGTTTAAGGTCAGTAATGGATCAATTCTGGCAGTCATGGCAGGATCTTTCTGCCAACCCCGAAAGTGAATCGTCACGTTCAGTTGTGGCCCAGCGGGGTATGGCTATGGCGGAAGGGTTCAATCATATTTACACCCAGCTAACTGATTTAAGAGATGATCTGAATGCCACGGTGAAAATAAAGGTTGACCAGATAAATTCTATTGCCCGACAGGTTGCTGATCTTAACCAGCAGATTCTTTCCATAACTATTTCCGGGCAGCAACCAAATGACCTTATTGACAAGCGAGATTTACTGATAGACCAAATAAGCCAAATAGCAGAAGTAAAGACTGTTAATGATAAAAATGGACTGATTGCTCTGCAGCTAGGAGACCGGATGCTGGTACAGGGTGTGGATTATAATGAACTGGGGACAATGCAGGACCAAAATGGCATGCACATGGTGGTCTGGAATGATACTCAAAGCAAGGCGCAGATTAATAACGGGGAACTAAAAGGCATTCTGGATGTGCGGGGCAAAACTAAATTGGATCAGGATAAGAACTCCAGTTATAAAGAGATTGTTCCCAATATGTTAGATAAACTTAATGCCATGGCCAAGACAATAATTATTAAGACTAACGATATACACCGGGGAGGCTATAGCCTCAACAACAAAGAGGATGATTCGGCTACGGCTTATCCCGAATTATCTTATCCGGATGGGACCGATTTTTTTGATATGCCGGAAGACCCGGACACTTACCAGGAGTGGGCATTAAGCATGAAGGTCGATGATGAAATTCAAGATGATCCCAAGGCTATTGCAGCTGCCAGCCATATGACCTGGGATTCCACCGGTGAAAAAGTAAATTTTGGTGATGGCAGTAATGCTCTAGCGATTGCCCAGTTGAAACAAAGTTTGAATTCACTTGCTTTTCGAACTGAGACTGATGATCTCACTTTAACATTTCCCAATAATACTCTATCTGGAGACCTCGAAATCAATCTTAGCGTGGGCGGACTTATAACCGTCAACATAGCCCCCCCGGCTAATAAGTATACGGATCTGTCTGATTTTGCTGAGGCCATCCAAAACACTCTTAATAATAATTCTGATTTGCAGAAAAACGATCTGACCATTCAGGTCAGTTGTGATGGAAATAAATTGATTTTCTCTTCTGATAACAACAAATTCCAGGGTATAACTGATAACACCTGGCTGGGTAATTTCAATAATCCTGATTATTCCCACCAGAATAGTGATATGGTAAACAGTGTCAGCGTTGATGATTACTGGCGTTCCGCTGCTGCCGATATAGGGGTGGTAAGCCAGGAATCCCAGCGTATGGTAAGCAATCAGGAAGAGCTGTTGAACCAGTTGGAAACCAAACGCCAGTCTACCTCCGGGGTGTCACTGGACGAAGAGATGACTAATATGATTAAATTCCAGCATGCCTACAATGCAGCTGCCCGGTTTATAACTACTATTGATGAAGAACTGCAAACAATTATAAGCAATATGGGCCTGGTGGGAAAATAACTACGGTATTATGAATTTTAAATTCGTGTGGAAATGCTACGCATTTCAATAATATAAAAAGCGTAATTTAATTCATAATTTCTAATTCACAATTCAAAATTCCCAAAAGATGGAGGGAACCTAAATGAGAGTAACCAACAGCATGATGGTAAATGATCTTAAAAGAAATTTAAACACTAATATGGAACATCTGAATAATCTTCAGGAGCAGATGTCGACAGGCAGGAAAATCAATAAACTCTCTGATGATCCCGCCGGACTGGTTAAATCGCTCCGACTCCGTACTAATATAACCGAGGGCCAGCAGTATCAGACCAATATCAGTGGAGCTACCAGCTTTATGGAGACTACTGATGCGGCCTTGCAAAGTATAAATGATATTATGCAGCGAGTCAGAGAACTTACCGTAAAAGCTGCTACTGGTACTAATGACACTTCGGCCAACCAAGCCATATCTGAAGAGATAAGCCAACTGGAAGAACAATTGCAAATGGTGGCTAACAGTACTTATGGCAGCAAATATATCTTTGGCGGTACCAATGTAACCGAAGCCCCTTACCAGGACGGGGTATGGACCGGTAATGATAAAGCCCTGCAGTTGGAAATAGGACAGGGGGTAACACTGCCTATTAATATACCCGAGATGAAAGAATTCTTTACCGGTAAACTAAACGATTTACAGAAAAAATATGATAAAGATACGCAGAACGGTATTACCTCAGTTACTGCCAACGATTTGCAAGAAGGAGAATACATTGTCAACACCACTCAGGAAGCTGCTGTGGTTCCGTCTGATGCAATGGAGGCCCAGAGCTATCTAACTTCTACCGGCAGTAAAGGAAAATTCTTTTACGACACATCCGGGCAGGCGGTTGATTTGGGAGTTGGTACCGGTGCTGGAGATACCTCATTACCTTATAGTGGTTCTCTCTTGGTGGAGGTAAAAAGTGTTGATGCGGAGAATGGCAAAGTTGTAGCTACTATCAAAGGGCATGTTTATGAAAATACTGCTAATCCTGACGGGACTCCAAAATATAATTATATTGACCTGGATAATGTCGAGCTTAACATGCAAGCCACGGCTGCTGGCGGGTCAATATTTACCTTGGATAAAGCTAAAACCGGCCTGACCAATGATATTGTGGTTTGGAACCAGGGAACCAGTGACCTGGGGGGGATTGACCATGGCGACCCGACGGATGCTACTAAAATTGCCAATCCAGAAATTAAAGCCGGGGATAAAACAGTTATTTCTTTTTCTGCTACCGGTGCCCAGAAAGTGGACGTTAACTACAATTATACTGATGTAAATGGAGAAGGGCGGGGCAGCCATAGCTTTACCTTCTCGAATGGATATTTCAATAATAAAACCCAGGAGCTAAAATTCTTCACTCTTAACCAGCAAACCGGGATAAGCTATGATGGCAGCATCAGTCTGGGGGTAGCTAATTTTGTTACCCAGGATAAGGCCGCATCTTTTTCCTACCAGGCGGGGCTATTCAATTATATGAAAGACCTGGGCAAGAAGGTTGCTATTGGTAAACTTCCGGAAGTAGGTAATGAATTGGCGGGAAATGATTCCAGACTGCAAGACCTGTTGACAAAACGCGCCACCATTGGCGCCAAGGTCAACCGGCTGGAGTTACAGCAGAACCGGCTATCAAGTACTGAGTCGCAGCTTACCGCTCTTCTGTCCACGACCGAAGATGTCAACGAAGCCGAGGTAATCATGAACATGAAGATGGAAGAAAACGTCTACCAGGCTTCTCTGGCAGCCGGCGCCCGTATAATCCAACCCACCCTGGTCGACTTCTTGTCGTAGGCAGATTACATAGACGCGGAAGGACGCGGATTTAGAATGGATTAAAGCGGATGATATTAAAAAAATAAAATTTAATAGTTTTAGTAGACATATCTGATTCAAATGAATGAGTGTAAAATTAAAATAGAATAAAAAAATCCGCGTGAATCGCGTGAATCCGCGTTGAATAATTTTCGAGGTGATAGTTGTGCAGCTTAGGATAGACCAGCAGTTTGCACAAATAGGGGTGAGTACTACCCCAGCTAACCTGCAGTTTAGCTCCAGCCCGGCCCAGGTGCAAATGAAGACCACCCCGGGGAAACTGGAGATCGAGTCACCGCGGCCTAAAATCCATATCGACCAGAGCCAGTGCTTTGCTGATGCCGGATTAAAAAGTCCAGCCCGTTTGTCTGCCGACCGGGCTTCAGAAGGATACTCAGCCACCATGGAAGCAATTGCACGGATATCTTCTGAAGGAGACCAGCTGGCCAGGATCAAGGGAACTTCTCTAGCTGACATTGCTTTGAGCCATTCCAGCGAGACGCATGAATTCGATGTCAAAGCCATACCCCAGCAACCTCCGGAAATATCCTTCGAGATAAACCCAGTTCAATTCAGCTATCAACCAGCTGAGGTACAAATAGATGCCAACCCTTCTCAAATCGACACCCGCATTGAACCAGCCCAGGTAAAGACCTACCTTCTACAGAAAAACTATTTGGAAATCAACTGGGTAGGAGACAATTACGATAAAATAGCCTAAAATAATTTAAACTTTTTAACGATAACATAATAAATAACCAAAAAAATTTTTGAACATTACAGAAAATTCAGTGTAAATCCAACTAAAATCTGTGTGAATCTGTGTTGAATAATCACCTGAAGGGAGCTAAGCTCATGAAAATCCAGACCGCCTTGCTGGGCGAATTAGAAATTGACGAAAATCTTGTTATCACCTTCCGGGACGGCCTGCCCGGTTTCGAAAAAGAAAGGCAATTTATCATCATACCTATGGACGAAAACGGGGGTCCCTTTTATTACCTTCAATCTACTACTAATCCCAATCTGTGTCTGGTAATAGCTGATCCGTTTACATTCTTCCCTGGCTATGAAATTGAAGTTGCCGACCCGGACCTGCAGAAAATAGGAGTGGAACAGGGTAATCATAATATAGTCATATATGTGATACTTACTATACCAGAAGACTTCAAGTTAACCACTGCCAACCTTTTGGCTCCATTGGTAATTAACTCGGAAAGTCGCCAGGCCTTGCAGTATATTGCCACTAAAACCGGTTATTCCACCCGGCATCTGATATTCAAACCGCAAAAACCAACCGCAGCCTCCGCTGCCGGAGAGGGGCGATAATATGCTGGTTCTTACAAGAAAAAAAGACGAAACCATCGTAATCGGTGATGACATAGAAATAACCATAGTTGACGTCCAGGGCGACAACGTCAGAATAGGTATAAACGCACCCAAATCCGTAACCATATACCGAAAGGAAATTTACGAAGAAATCCAGGCCGAAAACCGCCAGGCTGCCCAAAACCTGGATAAAGTAAAAGATAACTTGCAGAAGTTAAAAGACTTTAAAAAATAGATTCAACACAGATTAACACAGTAAATCTGTGTTGAATTCTCCCACTGGAAGGAGGAATAATCATGAGTAGTATTGATGATATTATAAATAGCAGCAATAGAGTAGTCGGGTTAATGAGTAGTATTGATTCCGATGCTCAAATTAAAAAACTTTTATCTGGAGATCAAACAAAAATTGATAACCAAAATAAGAAAAAGCAAATCTTGGAGTGGAAACGGGAAGACTACCGGGATATTAATACCAAATTACTGGCGGTTAGAAACTCACTATTTGATCTTAAGTTAAGTAGTACGTTTACCGGTAAAAAAGTAACCAGTTCGGATGAAAAAACACTCACCGCCACTGCTAATGGTGATGCTGTCCCTGGTACATATGATATCACCGTACAAAAGGCAGCTACCCGGGCATCGCTTAATAGTACTGCTGCCCTGGGGTCTAATAGTGATAAATCAACTATTGCTAAACAGTTTCAAGATTTTGGTATCACTGATACCACGCATATTACCTTTACCATTCAGGGCAAAGATGGGGAAGCGGCTTTTGATTTTGATGCCAAAGATGCTACCATGGATGAAATAGTAACGTGTATTAATGATGAAAATATAGGTGTTAATGCCTATTATGATGAAACCCTGGACCGCTTTTTCCTGACCAGTAATGAATATGGGAAAAATGCAGAAATCTCCATAAAGGTAGACTCGATGGCAGATAGTACCGGAAATAAAATAGGAACTGGCAGCTTCCTCAATGATTGTCTCAAATTGAGTGTTGATTACAGCAGCAGTAATGAAACTAGTCCGGGCAATGGCAGGGTCATATCCAGTTCTAAATCTATTGCTACCACCCCGCCGGCAACCACTGATTCATTAGCTATCCTCTATGCTGGTGATACTATCCCTACAACCATTGATTTTACCCTGGAGGGTTCGCTGGGCAAGCATGACTTTAGTTTTACTACTGCTACCACTACTATACAGCAATTTATTGATGGAATTAATAATGAACAGAACAGTACTGGTATAATCGCCAGCTATGACACTACCACTGGAATGGTAAGCCTGAAGGATAGTACACCATTGGCTGCTTTAGATACTGGCAGTACCGCCACTGCAGCAACTCTGTCATTTAATGAAGCGTTATACACCAGTTCCGACGGAACTTCAAGCGGAACATTAACTGCTCTCACCGAGGGACAGCTTATTGATACCGCTAACTTCACTTATACAGGAAGCGGGACTTTGACCTCGGCAACGTACCACTTGAATGGAGATGGAACAGCTCGGATTGATTTCGTCGTTAGCGGAGCAGCTGCAGGTGATACGGTTAAACTCAACGGCGGCACCAGCAGCATCTTTGATGCGCAGGCCAATCAGTACCAACCCCAAAGCCTAACTTGTGCCGCTGATGCCAATAGTTGGACTTACCCTACTACAGCAAGGACCATAGCCATCCGCAAGGATACCCAGGATTTTCTTAGCGATAAGTTAAATCTAGTTATGGACAGTCAAAAAGGCACCGGAGCTATAATAACCTATAATGGCACCCCCGACTTGGAGTTTGATTCTAATCAGTTTACTATGAACAACATTAATTATACCATAAGCAGTAATGCGGTTGCTGGTACCGCGGTTAGCCTGACTGTAACCAACGATGTCGATAAAGCGGTTGAAAAGATTAAGGCTTTCGTTGATGCTTATAATTCTGCCATGACCCTGATTAACAGTAAATTAAATGAAACGCGTGAAATTGAAGACCACGCCGTTAAATATCAACCCTTAACCGATGACGAAAAAGAAGAGATGACTGATGACCAGATTACTAAATGGGAGACCTATGCCCGCAAAGGTCTTATGAAAAACGAATCAATCCTGCAGTCAGCCGCCAGCAGTCTCAGATCCATAGCTTCTACCATCATTAGGGATAAGGTAGCCGATGCTAAAGTAGAGAGTACTGATGACCTGATCGATTATGTTGACGGCACTGGCAAACTGGTGAATAAATGCCAGTATCGCAGCCTCAGTGCAATAGGCATTTCCACCGGAGAATACCAGTCAAGCAGTAATGACAATGCCACCCTGATTATTGACGAAGACCAGTTGCGGGAAGCCTTAACTACCGATGCCGAGGCCGTAAACAAACTTTTCAGTCTTACACAAACTGATAAGACTACTTCGACGGATTACAATGTTGGTATTGCGCAGCAGTTATATGATGCCATTAATACAAGTATGAGTCAGATTACCACTAAAGCCGGCTCAGCATCTTCCTCCTATGACAACAGCCAGTTGGCTAAGGAAATCTATCAAATAGATGACAAAATTTATACTCTGGTAGACCGTATGGAGACCCAGTCGGATCGTTATTATACCCAGTTTGCAGCCATGGAAGAGGCATTGCAAAAACTTAGCTCACAGAGTTCCTGGATAGCACAACAAATGGGTTCAAGCAGCTAGCATCATTTTTCCAATTAGCCAGAATAGGGTACAAAATAGAGTAGTTTAACAAAAAATCGATAAAACGACGTAAAAAACGCCGGATATGCCATTATGAGGCTTCCGGCGTTTTACGATATTAGAAGCAGGTAGGTATATTATCCGATATCTTATATCCAGGAAAGGAGGCTAAACAGACAACAAGCGGAAACTGGATAAATACAATACCGATAATAAGTAGGCCCTTCAAGGATGAAGGAGCCAGGAATTACAAGGAGGTAATAAAGTGATAATAAACCACAATATCCCGGCATTAAATACTTATAACAAATTGATAGCAAACAATTCAAGCCAGTCCAAATCCCTGGAGAAACTTTCTTCAGGCCTTAGAATCAACAAGGCTGCTGATGACGCCGCCGGTCTGGCCATTTCCGAAAAAATGCGGGCTCAGATTAGAGGCCTGGACCAGGCTTCCCGGAATGCCCAGGATGGCATCTCCCTTATTCAAACTGCTGAAGGTGCACTTAATGAAACCCATTCTATCCTGCAGAGAATGAGAGAATTGGCTGTTCAGGCCGCCAATGACACCAATACTTCTGATGACCGCATGAACATCCAGAAGGAAGTGGACCAGCTCAGAAGTGAAATTGACCGCATTGCCAATACCACTGAGTTCAACACTAAAAAACTGCTGGATGGTACTACATCAGCTCTGACTTCTACGGACAAGCTGACTACCAAAGTCTTCATGAGAGATGGTCTTAGAATTCTGGATCAGTTTGGTCAAAAACAAGCTGGCGGCGGTAACTATGAACTTGATATCTTTGGTATTCAAGGTTCGGCAGAAGTGCAAAAAACTGATATTATGAAAGTAAAACATCAAGGTGATACCGTACAGGAATTAAGTATTAATGATGCTTCTGGAATTGATCATGTATCGGCTACTGATTTACAGTATGGTTCTTACACAGTAAGTGTTAGTGCAAATGTTTCATATGCAGCGGGATCTGTTTCAAGTACCGGAACGGCAGCTGTTACCCAGAGTTTCATGGAAAGTGCCATAAATGCAGGGAATGTATTCGGTATGACTGCTGGAGCAACAACTTTTTCTGCGTTGACTACAGCGGCCTTATCGGCTAATTATTCATTGGAATTTACTGTTAAAAGCATAGACGATACTGCTGGTACTATAACCTATGATGTAAAGGCCTATATAACGCGTATAAGCGGAGATATCTCTTATGTTGCAACCGGTGATGCCACAGCAACTTTAGTAGGTATGACTGCGGGTGACACTGCTTCCGTAACTATTAACGGTATTGCTGGTCTGGGGACGTTCAAATTTGCAGAAGCTGGAAGTTCAAATCTTACCCTGGGGCTAACGGTTGGCGATAAATCAATAGTAAATGCCATTGCATCAGCATCAGCTATTGGAACACTCGTTTCCGCTGGCAGGACTGATACTGTTACCATAAACGCGCTTTATGATGCCAGCAATGGCACAACAGAAAACATGGCTGCTAAAGTGAGGGTGACATCTGGATCTTTTAATGATGCTACTAAGGATTTGCAATTCTTCTCCGTGTATGAAAAATTAGGGACAACTTCACAGTCAACCCTATATGATGCTGCAAAAGAAGGAACCAGCTATGCGGGAACCGTTAGTTTGGAAGCTGGCACTCTAGCCAGTGCTTCTGCTGCTGCAACCTTTAACTTTGAAGACGGATTCGGACAGGTAGCATCCCTAGATACCAAACTCTACGATATCGACCGTTTCTGGGATGCCAGCGGGAACTTTATCCTGGAAGGCGGCAAAAGCATTAGTATCGTTCAGGGTGATGGCAAGACTGCTTCAGTCAACCTCTATGCAACGGATACTATTCGTGATGTAGTGAACAAACTGAACGATGCAATTGCTAACCAATTAGGGCAGGCAGACCTTGTAGGAGCTGCCAACGAAGATAATCTTGTATCTTACGTAACCAAACCCGTTGATGGATCAACCCTGGAACAGGTCGAAGGAACATTTGTCATTCGCTCAGCCATTGCCGGTAAGAATGGCGAACTGACCTTTGTTGGTGATGATCCTACCATCCAGGCACTAAGCCTTCAAACGATACAGAGCTCGCAAGAAAATAAATTTAATGTTACAGTTGTTAATGCACATAATACTGCTTCAGTGACTGCTGAGGGCGTACAAATAGAGGGTAATGTGCTGGCTGGGGTAGTTCATCCCAATGTAGATGTCAAATTTGATGCCCAAACCGGTATTCAGGCAGTATGGGATGATACTAAAAAGACATTCATATTTGCCGATTCGCAGACTTCTGCTGGAGATACTGCCAAAGTTACGGCGGCCGCTACAACCTATGTACATCTAGCTGATCGTACACTGGTTTTGCAGATTGGAGCCAACCAGAAGCAGGATATGGGTGCAGGTATTGGCAATATGACTTCCGAATCTTTGGGAGTTAACAATGTTCAGGTAACCAGTAATAAGGCAGCCAATGAAGCTATTGGCAAAATTGACAAGGCCATATCCCGAGTATCGGGCGAACGTTCAAAACTGGGTGCGGTACAGAACAGGTTGGATCACACCATTAACAACTTGACTACCACCTCCGAAAATCTGACTGCTGCTGAATCCCGTATCAGAGACGTTGATATGGCGAAAGAGATGATGAATTATACCAAGTACAACATCCTCTCTCAAGCAGCAACTGCCATGCTGGCTCAAGCGAATCAGATGCCGCAAAGCGTGTTGCAATTGCTCAGATAACCATAGGCTTCCTTTACAGGGCTCCGGTATTTACCGGGGCCCTTATTGCTATAAGGAAGCTGGTTAAAGATTTAGTCCGGAAAAGCCGATAATCTATTAGAATAATAATTGGGCAGGGGATATTATGAACGATACAGTGAAACTAACATTAATACCGCATATAGATATAGAATTGCACCGTAATCGACAGGAACTTATTGCTTATGCCAGTCTTCCAGAACTGGGAGTGAATTCCAAAACTGGTCTTTTGATAAATATTGAAGGCTTGGGGGGAAAGGTAACCGGTGACGGAACGGATACCGAGCTTCGTTCCTACCTGGCAAATACGTATAACATGATAGTCGTAGGTATAAGCTATTTCGGTATCGAACGTGGCGTTTCTGTACGTATAACTGATGCTTTTTACAATAATATTAACAGGATATATGGTCTGGGGTTAAAGAAGGAAGAATTGGAGGCTGCCAAAGATGCCAACGAATTTTATTATTGCATTGCCGCTCGCCTGGTTCAGAGGGGGATTATGAACCTGGATCCCCGATGCCAGCCTATTATGGTTACCGGTCAGGGTGAGTATCAATCCTGGGGCTTGCTTCCGGCAATTGACGGCCTCCAGGTTGTTGGCGAATTACTACAGCGTTACCCTGTTAATCACGGTAGAATAATAGCCTGCGGACAGGGTTACGGGGGTTATATAGCCATGCTGATGGGAAAATTTGCACCACAAACATTTGCCGCAATTATTGATAAAGGTGGACACGTGAAGAGTGAATTGCGACATGTTGTTGGCGGAGAGGTTTTAGAGCCGGATCATATCGCAACGGTTCCGGTGGATAATTTCCCTCTTGATTTCAGTATTTCTCTAGCATCAGATAATCCTTGGACCATTGAAGATGAAGATTCTCCCTATTACTTTTCTGATAGTCACCGGCAGATAAGAAACTTATTGGCTGAATCTCATTGTGTGACATCGGATACCTGCTATTATATTTTTCATTCGGAAAAGGATACGATCGTCCCAATAACTGAAAAGCAGCGCCTGGTTGAGATTTTGCTAAAATTCCACCCGGTTGAATTTCAAAGGATTGGCGAAGCTAACCTTATACGTGGACCTTACCAAAGTTTAAATAATGACCTGGGTATTTCGTGGGAAGAACTTCTGGATCTTGTTAAACCGAATCTATGTACCAAGCAGGAAAGCAATACTGATTTTAGTTTAAACAATATATATACTTTTGAATGCGGAACATTCAACTACGAATTTGGTTACCAATCGAACGGAGGCCTAAGTGTAAAAAGGGTTAGAGTTATCTAAGTATATTGCAGGAGGCACAGCAAATGGCTGGTTATAGAAGGGGAAAAGCAGATAAATTCCCACGTCAGGATAAAGATAAAGAAATAATAACTAATAATAAAATATACCAGAACTATCGGCGAAACCATATATTTAAAGCTAATATGACCATTTTAAGCAAGCGATATCCCGAAATAGTTGCCAAACTGGAGTCGTGTTCAGCGGGGGATCGATATACGATTAGTGATGCTGAGAACGGTATGCCTAATGTGTATCTGCGAGAATTAAAGAGATATTATTACGACCAGAAGAACCCGCTCGAGGATGTTTTGCGGGAACTTAACGATTTAGGGTTAAAGAATACCCGTATGGCACTGTTCCTGGGTATGGGTTTGGGATACGAGGTATTATATTATATACAGCACATGGCAGATACGCAACATACCAGCCAAATACTTATTATTGAAAAGGATCCGCTGTTATTTATAGCTGCCCTGCGTTCGGTAGATTTAACCGTTTTGTTGTCAAATCCCCACATTCAAATATTGGTGGGGGTAAAAGAAGAGGAACTATATACCAAGTTACGTGATTATCTTGCTAAAGAGTCACGTTTTATGCTATTAAAAACAATGAAACCTGTATACTATACTTCTTCACTTCGCTTACACAAGGATTACTATATAAAAACACTCCAAATTTTCCGTGATGCCGCCAAACACCAGGTTTTGAATTATGGTAATGATCCGTATGATTCTCTAATCGGAGTGGAAAACATGCTGGTGAATCTTGGCGAGATTGTTACCAATCCCGGGATAAATTTATTATATAACCAATTCCAGTGCCATCCGGCAATAATTGTGGCAACAGGGCCTTCTTTGAATAAAAATAAGTTTTTATTAAAAGGTTTGGAAGACAAGGCATTAATAATTGCGGCTGATGCTTCCCTTAAAATACTTGTGGATATGGGCGTAAAACCACACCTTGTTACATCGCTTGAAAGAATCATGCCGACGGTAAAGCTTTTGCAGGGTTTTACATCCGACCAGGTGAAAGATGTATTTTTGGCAGCCTGTCCAGTGGTGCGCCCAGAAATGTACCAGGTATATTCCGGTCCCAGGATTATAGTTTATCGTAATTTTGACCATTTCAGATGGATAAATATTGATAAAGGGATATTGGACATAAAACTATCAGCCGGGAATATGGCATTTAAGGTTGCGGAGGCGCTTGGATGTGATCCGATTATACTAATAGGTCAGGATCTGGCTTTTAGCCGTGACGGGCAGACCCATGCATCCGGGACTACCTTTGGGGAAAAACAAGAAGATGTGTATAATGAGCAATCTCTTGAAGTTATGGGCAATGATGGTAATCCTATTCAAACCACCGAGACCTGGTACTCATTTTTGAAAAGTTATGAGCTAGATTTAGCAGGTTATGGTGGTACCTGCGTTAATTGCACAGAAGGAGGAGCTTATATTACCGGAACACAGGTAATGCCTTTCCGGACTGCCATTGATAAATATATTCGGGAACCATTTTATCCTCTCGACATTATAAAAAATAGCTTGGGTAGTTTTTCATCTGCTCAAGCCAAGCAGGATATTGAAAAAACCTTGGTTTTGGTAGAAGAAACCATTCGTGACCTTACAGATATAATTGAGGAATGTAAAAAAGGTATTGAATTGTACTACCAGTATAAAATTGAATTGGAACAGTGCTTGGTTGATGATGAAAAATTAAACGAATTGCGAAACTCACTTAGTGCAATTGAAAATGAATTATTAACACCAAAAAGAAATTGCAGCAAGAGCCATCGCACTTTTCAATTGTTTTTTGCTCATATTTTTCAGGCATTTAATATTAAATTTGAAATGGAGATGCTTAGTATTCCAGAAAAATATGATGACTTCGGTCGTGCTTTAGCTGATATTCTTTTGCGACAGGGAGAGTGGTTTGCAGTAGTCGGTGATTTGGCCAACATTTGTAGACAGTCATTAGAAAAAGCTTATAAGGAATTATTCTCCAAGAGGGAGAATCAGAATGAAAGTAATCAGCCCGTATGACCTTCACCCACTTGTCGTGAAAGCTTTGGAAGGTAGTTCGAAAAGATCGCTACTTAATATCAGATAAATGTCTTAAAGAAATGAACTTGTTTTGCGGCAAGGCGAATATAAATCATTATCAATAAATATATGGATGAATTTTTAGGAGAAGCGCAAAGATGAGTGGAAAAAATGTAGCTATTATAACCGCAAGAGGCGGAAGCAAAAGAATTCCAAGAAAAAAAATAAAAGACTTCTTAGGGAAACCAATTATTTATTATTCAATAAAAGCGGCATTAGCGAGTGAGGCTTTCGAAACGGTAATGGTCTCAACGGATGATGAGGAAATTGCTGAACTTTCTGTAAAATATGGAGCAGAGGTTCCTTTCTTAAGGAGTGCTGCGACATCAAGTGACCAAGCTACAACGGAAGATGTAATCAAGGAAGTAATACTTGAATATCAAAATAGAGGAAAGATATTTGATTGTATCTGTTGCATTTATCCAACGGCACCATTTGTTACTGGAGAGAAAATTAGAAAAGCCATGGATGCTTTATGGAGTAGTGCTGCGGATTCAATAATTCCTATTGTTAAGTTTTCCTACCCGCCACAAAGGTCCTTTGTTTTAAGGAATGGAAAAGTAGCCATGAAATATCTTGAATTTATTAAAACGCGTTCACAAGATTTGGAGGATTGGTATCATGACTGTGGACAGTTTTATTGTATAAAAACGCCTGCCTTCTTGGAATATGGAGAAATATTAACGGATAATACTATTCCTTTCGTAATATCGGAACTAGAAATGCAGGATATAGACACAGAACAAGATTGGAAACTTGCAGAGATGAAGTATATGATGTTGCATGGAGGATTCATTGACGATCAGGAACTGTAAGTTTACTTAATTTTGACGTGCCTAACATGCCAGAAACGGTAAAATGTGGTTC
>JBDKUD010000085.1:0-16002 GCA_039679805.1 Syntrophomonas sp.
GTCATATAAAATGCAGGAAAGTTCGCATTCCTTGTGGAATTAAAGATGGACAATTAAGAAGGCGCAGGAAAAATTTATTAGCAGGGATGGAAAGCATGAATCAGAGTATATTGATGAGTTTAACCAACATCAGCAAAATATATGATATGGGTGAAGTAAAGGTGCCGGCACTCAAAGAAACTTCACTTAATCTCTACCAGGGTGAACTGCTGGTAATACTAGGTCCCAGCGGTTCAGGAAAGAGCACTCTGCTAAATATCATCGGGGGCATGGATTCGGCCAGCAAGGGGGAAATCGTTTTCGGGGATAAGCTCCTAAGTGAAGCCGGTGACGAAATATTAACCGCTTATCGACGGAATGAAGTGGGATTTGTTTTTCAATTCTATAATTTAATTCCCGATCTTACCGCCCGCGAGAATGTGGAATTGGCGGCCCGTCTGGTCAAACATCCTTTATCAGCGGAAGAAGCCTTGCAGGAAGTGGGACTTAAGGAAAGAATGGACCATTTTCCTTCCCAAATGAGCGGAGGCGAACAGCAGCGGGTAGCAATTGCCCGGGCAGTAGCGAAAAATCCTCGCCTCTTATTATGTGACGAACCTACCGGAGCGTTGGATTATAAAACCGGCATAAATATTCTCTCCCTGCTTAGAAAAATCAACCAGGATACCGGCTGTACGGTAGTATTAATTACCCACAACTCAGCGATAGGGGCAATGGCCGACCGGGTAGTTAGGATGAGCAGCGGGGAAATAGCCAGCATCGTGGAAAATGAGAATCCCTTGCCCCCCGAAGGGATTGAATGGTAATGAACATTATCCTCAGCAGAAGGTTATGGCGATATATTAAGGGTAATAAAGGGCAATTTCTGGCCGTAGCAGCGGTAATTATGGTAGGTATAACGGTTTACATCGCCATGAGTACCAGCTATTTTAATCTCAGCAGTACCCAGCAGGAATACTACCGGAAGAACAATTTTGCCGATTACTATTTTCAGGTGGTAAGAGCACCGGAAGGAATAACCAGACAAATTGCTTCCCTATCCGGGGTTAAACGGGTAACTGGAAGAATCCAGCTGGATGTACCATTGATAAAAGATAATAATGAGCGGGGTACAGTACGTCTAGTCAGCTTTACCACCCCAATGGAAAATGAACTAAACCGACTTACCCTGCTGCAGGGTAGAATTTTCACCACATCAGGGCAGGGAAACGGAACTGAGGTACTGCTTGACCCGCAGTTTGCCGCTGCCCACCATTTGGCAGCAGATGATAGTGCAGCGATTATTGTCAACAACCGGAAGGTTTTCTTAAATGTGATTGGTTCTGCGACCAGTCCGGAGTTCATATATCCCATGAAAGATAGTGCCGCTATCATGCCTGATCCTGAGAATTTCGGAATTTTCATGTTGGAAAATAGGCAAGCCCAGCAGATATTGGACATGTCGGGGCAGATAAATCAGGTGCTTATTGAATTCAATCCCGGTGCTAATCAGGACCAGGTAGTTGCTGCTATTAAAGACATTCTTAAGCCATATGGCAACCTGGCCTCCTATCCCCGCAAGGACCAGCTCAGCCATGCCATGCTGCAGTCGGAACTGGATGGCCTGCGCTCAGTATCAACGGTGCTGCCGGTAATGTTTCTGGCTATTGCCGCAGCTATTCAATTTGTAATCCAGCGGCGGATGGTGAGAATTCAACGCACCCAAATCGGAGTAATGAAGGCCCTGGGCTATAACAATAAACAGATAATGTTACATTACACTTCATATGGTGTAATGGTGGCCCTTATAGGTTCAATGGCCGGTATTCTGATGGGACTAATCATGGCGGGATTTATATCTGATACTTACGCCTTGTATTTTAACCTGCCGCAAGGGCTAAAGGGTTATAATTTAAAAGCCATATTATACGGTCTGGGGCTAAGCTTAAGCGTGGGTATTATGGCCGGTTGGACTTCTTCCCGCAGCATTTTGCACTTAAACCCTGCTGAGGCCATGCGCCCGGAACCTCCCCATGGCAGCGGGAAAAGTATAGTTGAATATTGGCCTTATATTTGGCAGCGGCTTGGTTCCGGATGGAAAATGAGCTTGCGCAGCATTAGCCGCAATCGGGGACGGTTTATTCTTACCCTGGTAGGGGTTGTTTTCGCAGTTGGACTGCTGGTAGTAGCCTTTTTCAGCAATGATTCAGTAAACTATTTAATGCAGAAACATTTTTATGATGAACAAAATTATGATTTATTAGTCCGTTTTGAATCTCCGGTTATGAATAATGAACTTGATAACATCAGCCGTATTAACGGGGTAAATAAGGTGGAACCTCTTCTGGAGCTGCCGGTAAAGATGTATTACCGGGGAAAAAGTGAAGATGATGCTTTGCTGGCTTATGGGCCGGATACCAGTATGAAAAAAATGCTGAACGTAGAAGGAAAACCCTTGGCGGTTCCCGATGAAGGAATTCTTATTAATGAAAGAACAGCCCGAAAGCTGGAAGTTGCAGTAGGCGAAGAGGTAGAGGTGGAAACCCTGCTGACCACGGGACCTACCCATCGTGGTACTATGAAGATTGTGGGGATTAACCGGCAGTTGATAGGGGGAGGGTCTTTTATCGGATTAGAGTCTGCCAACCATTTACTGCAGGAACGAAATGTTATTTCGGCGGTTATGATAAAAGTATACCCTGGTCAAATAGGCCAGGTGGAAAAAGAGATAAACCGGATGCTGGGTGTTGCCGCTGTGCAGAGTCGGCAAAATGAGCTCGCCAACTTTGAGAAGAACATGGGCAGCGTTCTTTATGCGGTATCCATTATGGTTCTGTTTGCGATAGTTCTGGGAGTGGCCATAGTTTTTAATTCTTCGGTTATCAGTTTTGCCGAACGCCAGCGGGAGATTGCAACATTAAGAGTAATTGGTTTTACCGGAAGAGAAGTTTCCGGGTTGCTCTTGAAAGAAATCCTATTACAATGTCTGGTGGGGATATTACTGGGTCTGCCTTTTGGACGTCTAATGGCCGCAGCCTATGTGAAATCAGTCAATACTGATTTATATACGTTGCCAGTAATTATTTATCCACTAACCTATGTATTTGCTGCGGTAGGGGGGATAGTCTTTACTATGCTGGCTCATCAACTGGCTTTGAAAGGACTCAAAAAGCTTAACCTGGTGGAGATTTTGAAGAATACTGATTGATAATGGAGGGTGGTTATGAAAGCAGGAAAGAAAATCTACTGGATAGGTGGGGTGTTGGCAGCCCTGGTCCTGGTGATATACTTCTTAAATACCGCCGGGACGGAAGTGGAAACAGTTAAAATTAGGGAAGGCCAGATACAAAGGGCAGTGGTGGACACCGGCTATGTACAATCTTCCTCAGCCACTGATTTGTATTCCGATCAGGGTGGCCGGGTGGAAAAAATCATGGTCAGTATCGGCCAGGCAATGAAAAGAGGCCAGGTTATTATGACCCTGATTAATACTGATATAACTGTTCAAGCTGACCAGACTAAGCTGCAGCTAGCCCAAACGCAAGCCGTCGTTGCAGCTGCGGAAGCTTCCGTTGTCAGCAGCAAACTGGACCTGGATAAAACCCAAAAAGATTTGGAACGTATGGAAAAACTACTGGCAGCTGGTGCGGCAAGTCAGGCAGAATATGATGCAACTCGTTTGCTGCTGGATAAATATCAGCAAAGCTACCAGCAGCAGGTGCAAAATTTAAATATGGCCCGGGAGCAGGTGGGAGTCAATCAACAAATATTGAACGACCTGGCCCAAAAACAAGAACGATTGGTAGTGAAAAGCCCGGTTGACGGCACATTAACTCAACTCCCGGTAAAAGCGGAACAGGTAGTTTCATCCGGAGACATGCTGGCCCGGGTAACCCAGACCAACCAACTGGAAATTAAAGCCGACATATTAAGCGATGATTTGGCCGAAGTCAAACTGGGTCAGAAGGTTAAGATTACTGCCCCGGTTCTCGGTCAGAAAATAATAACCGGGGTGGTAACCAAAATTTACCCGGAAGCGGAGGAAAAACAATCAGCCCTGGGAGTTATTCAACGCCGTGTTCCGGTAATTATTGCGCTGAATGAAACTGCCAACCTTATACCCGGCTATGAAACGCGGGTAAGTATCGAAACGGTGACCAAGGATAAAGTGCTTCTGGTACCCCGGGAAGCAGTATTAACTACCCCGGACAATCGCAAACAAGTAATGCTTATAACCAATGGTCGGGTTAAGCATCGGTACATACAAACCGGCTTAGGTGACAGCAAAAACCTGGAAGTTGTAAAAGGATTGAAGAACGGTAACCAGATTATACAAGACGCCAGCCTGGAACTGAAGGAAAACGCCCGGGTTAAGATTAAGGAATAATAAAATAATAATTAATTCCGATAGCGGAGGTTGACCATGTTACGTAAAAAGCCATCTTTTCTATCAATAATTACCGTATGCTTAATTACCATCTTACTCCTATGCATATTTAAAGCGGGGCAGTTGTGGCTTTTCATAGCTTTGCTAGCGTTAAAGCTGGCTATAGTACTTTTGATACTTTATCTGCTATTCAAATGGCGCCGGATTACAGCTAAGGACCGGCTATCCATCCTGTTTAGCATAATAGCCTGGGTGGGATTGCTTTATGGGCTAAAGTGGTAGAGAAATGATACAATTACCTAAATAATGTAAACGACGTGATATAATTATCTCATAGAATAGTGTCTATAATTAAATAGAATGGAGGTTTTGTAATGATTGTCACGCCAGAACATTTAATAAAACAGTATTTCCCTGATCCGATAGAAACAACTAGAGATCTGTATGACCGTTTAGGCTTGGATGAATACAAATATTCCTATTTAGATTGGCTGAAAGACGCAGAAGAACATTGCCTCTCTAATTTTGTAAACGACGTAGATTATAAGCTTTTACCTGATAACGAGAAAAACTATTGGATTAGCCAAGCGGTGTTTGGAACTCTTATCCAAACCAGCCCGTCTAAAATATGCGATCAGATTAGAGCTGGTTTGATAGATATTACCAATAAAGTCGCAACAGACCGAGTCTTTGCAAGACAATTGCGAGACCAGCTTGATCAAGAATATGGCATTAAAAAAGTAATACCCAAGGTCTCTAAAAAACTAACATCTACATATAACAAAACCGGGCAAGATGCGTTTGAATTCTCGGTTCAGGATGATACCCGACTTTATATAGATATTATTTCCAGCTACAATTTTCAGCCAGGGCAAAAAATCAAGGATGTATTTTTCCTTTTTAAACTTGAAGTAGAGAAAGGTGTTCCTTACCATATAGTTGATATTTCGTTATCCCTTACTAATGACCATATTTTCTCATATCGGACTATCTGGTGCTGTAACCAGGAACGACAAAAATATGGTGCCATCCTGAGAAATAGAGTCATTAGGGTTAACCTATTTGAAGATAATAAGAAGCTTGTTGATAGTTATGAATATATCTTAGGCCCTTCTGAAATAAAAACTCTGGAAACTGAACTTGAAAAAGTAATAGGTATGATTTTAGATTTAAACTTGGACGAAGTAGATCTTGACCAACTCGGAGAAAAAGTACTGCGTCGTCACAACCTAAACGAGCAGGCTTTTGTCCAGGCAATTAAGGCGGTAATTCCTACTATGCCAAAAGATGGTGTAAACGCCGAAATGGTAGATGCTGCATTTCTTGATGCGGTAGATAAATATTGGAAATATTACGTTTTGCAGCCTGATCCTACAGAAGATTTTGTAGATAACCTAGACCAGATGATTAAAGAGCGTATACCTAGAGTTACGCTTGCGTTGATTGTCGCAAATATACTTAATTACGGCGATCTTTGCGATCGTTACTTTAAACGCAGCTACAGTAAAAAACAAAAGCAGGCGCTCTTAAGCGATGGTAATCTACGGCTAATGTATGCATTATCGGCAGCAACAGACTTTAACCCCACCGCTGCTCCCGACCAGCGAGTAATTGATATGTGCGCTTTTATTACTGATCATCTTGATTTGATGAAAAGTTTATTAACTGAAGTGGGTCAATGGCCGTCGAATTAATAACGATTTATCCTTTAACTGAAATGAATAACTGATCAACAAGGAAAAGAGATGCCCGCCCTCCATACGCTGGACATAATGTTATTTCCATTGTCATAGAAAGAACAGGGTTGGTTATTAGGGTAAGTTTATGTTTATCGAAATGTTATTTTGGAGTGCCGGGCAAGAATTTTTTCTATATATTAGGTAAAAAAATACAGGGCTGCGAAAAGCCCTGTATTAATTAACTTCAAATGGTCGGGGCGACAGGATTCGAACCTGCGACTTTCTGGTCCCAAACCAGACGCGCTACCAAGCTGCGCTACGCCCCGAACTTCTATATAATACCACCTCAAACTCCTGGCTGTCAATTTGTTATTTTAGCATATCTGTTCTAATTTCCTATTATAACTGTCATTTATAGAGAGCGGTGTCTTAAAATAAATACCAATAATTGGAAGGAATATATTTTAATGTATCGAATTGAATAAATATCAATTATCAAGGAAGTGGTATTTAATGAATGAGGAACAGAACTCTATCAGTATAAACGATTTGTTCTCAACAGCCGGGGAACTTATTAGAAACCATGAGGTAACTATAGCCATACCTAAACTGCTTGAAGCTATTGAGTTGGGGCCTGATAATTACAAAGTTCGGAATTTGTTGGGAACATGCTATCTCAGGTTGGGAGAACATAAACGGGCTGCGGCTTGCTGGGAAGAAGTAATGGAAAGAGAACCGGAGAATAAGACTGCGCGAACTAGTTTAAAGTCTTACCATAGTCCGGGTAATCAATTCTGGAGGAAAAGGTACGAAAACGCACTATTCGAAATGGAGAAGAAGAACTTTGAAATTGCCAAATCTCTTTTACACCAGTTGTTGGAGGAAAATGACGGACAGGTGAAGATTTATCAACTTCTGGGTTTGTGTTATCTGGCTACCAATGACAAACACAACGCTGAACTAGTATGGAAAAAGGGGTTATTACTGGATAAATCCAATCCTCAACTGCTGGAATACCTGGCATCAGTAAAAGAGAAAAAAGTTAATGTGCTAATAAATGTTAATGATAAAACAAATGATGGAACTGATAATAAACTAATGTTTATGAAAAACAGGTTAGTGTGGGCCGTTTCCGGAGTCTTGATATTTGCATTGGCAATTCAAGCGGGAATATATATTAAAAACAGCCGAACTGATGTTAGCCAAACTACTAATGGACGCAGTATAGCTAGTGAGAAAGGCGAAAAACGGTCAGTGCCGGTTATAGCTACAGTGAATACCGAGAATCAGAAGACAGCCACAACCAGTAATAGAGCCGATGGTAATAATGAAACAGGTAGTGGCGGTACTGCCTATGATATTGAAAAAGAAGGATATTACTATTGGGCTGGCCGACAGAATTACCTGGATGGGGATTGGAAAAATGCCGTAAACAATTTCAGGGTGGTAGTAGATATGCAAACTTATAGCTATTTACACCGTGAAGCACTTTATTATCTGGCTCGGTGCCAATACTTGGGGGGCAATTTGACAGGGGCTGAGCAAAGTTATCTGGATTATCTGAAGAATTTTCCTGACAGTAATTACTACGATGATAGTATATATTATTTGGGCTGTATATATTACCAGGAAAAAAATAAGGTAAAAGCTGCGGAGATGTTTGGCAAGTTGCTAAAAATTAGTTCGGAGAGCGGATATTTATCAACCGATATTTATCATAAGGTTATGGATTAGCACATCAAAGTGGGTACCTTGTAGCAAATAAAAAGGAAGTGTCCCATATTAGCAGGAAGAGAGCAGTTGTATGCAGAATTATGTAACTTAAATGAAACATAGGGTGAAAAAAATGATTAAACCATAGCGGGAAGGGTAATAATGTTTAAAAAGTTTATTGCCATAATGATCATAACTGTTTTCCTAACCGCTACATTGAGCGGGTGTTCTTCTACGGTCACTAATAATACTGAAAAAAATCAAACTGTTACCCCCAAAAAGGGAGCCAAAACTTTGGAGGGCTTTGATAAGAATGTTATCCAGAATAAAGGAAAAGACAAAGACCAGCAAGAGGAGTTAGATAACTTCTCTTCGGAAATGAAGCATTGGAAGTATGGGGTTGATAAACCCACTACTCAAACACCATCTACCCCGTCTGCTCCAGCAATTCCAACGGTGGAAGGGTCGAATGGGGATTGGAATCAGCCTGTATCCATTGAGTTACTTAGCTCTGATGATATGGATAATATAATAAACCAACTGGTAGCCCAAGGATATCTGACGCAAAAGACCAGGAACGAAAGTGAATTCAAACAGGCGTTGTCTGCATATCAGACTGACAACAACCTTCAGGTGACAGGTGAGCTGGACAGGGAAACTTTAAGTCTACTATTTAACAATCATAAAAAGGCAGGTAGCAATAATTAATTTAAGATAAATAAATAATTACTTGACTATATGGGGTATAATTCTTTATTCTTTTACTAGAACTTAAATTAAGTGCGGAAGTGGCTCAGTGGTAGAGCATCGCCTTGCCAAGGCGAGGGTCGCGAGTTCGAATCTCGTCTTCCGCTCCAGTAAATTATGCCTCGGCTACTGCCGGGGTGTTGTATTTTAAACCAAATTAGGGTAAATTTTTAGGAGGGTTGTGCCAGCTTTTCGGTAAACAGTGTTCTGCTATGAACCTGGTTCGGTCCATCCCAAATATCACAAAAGTTTAGGAGGAGCATAAATGGACGCAAAATTGGAAAAAATAGAGAATAGTGAGGCATACATAGCAATTGAGGTTGATGCCGAAGCATTTGAGCAGGGTTTGGAAACAGCTTACCATAAAGTAGTAAAACAAGTTTCTATACCTGGATTCCGCAAAGGCAGAGTACCCCGCCCGCTGCTGGAAGCCCATTTCGGAAAAGAAATACTCTTTGAAGATGCCTTAGAGGCAGTAGTGCCTAATGCTTATGAAGAGGCAATTAAGGAATTAAATATTGATCCTATTGCCCAACCTGAATTTGATATGGGTGAGATTGAAGCAGATCAGCCATTTAAGTTTAATGTAAAAGTAGCTGTTAAACCAGATGTTGTCCTGGGCAACCTGGAAGGCTTAGAAATATCAGTTCCCAAGTTTGAAATAACTGAACAAGATGTTGATAACCGGATGGAAGATATGCGTTCCCGTTATGCTCAACTGGTGGAAAAAACTGACGAGCCTGCTGACAACGGAGATACCGTTGTGATAGACTTTGAAGGTTTTGTAGATGAGGTTCCCTTTGAGGGAGGCGCAGGGCAGGACTATTCGTTAGAATTAGGCTCCGGGACTTTTATTCCTGGATTTGAAGAGCAACTGGTAGGAGTTAAAGTTGGAGAGATCAAGGATGTAAAGGTAACTTTCCCGGAAAGCTATCATGCAACTGACCTGGCAGGTAAAGATGCTGTTTTTAAGGTTACCGTAAATAAAATTGAGGCCAAAGAGTTAAGGACCCTTGACGATGCATTTGCACAAGAGGTAAGTGAATTTGAAACTATCGGCGAGTTACGGGAGGATGTTAAGAAGAACCTGGTAAATGCAGCCGATTATCGCAGTAAAGAAATGATGAAAGATGAAGTCTTAAAAGAAGCATTAAAAGTTTGTGACATTCCGGTAGCCGATGCAGCTATTAAGTTACAGGTTGACGCCATGCTAAAACAGATGGATGAAAGAATGAAAGCCCAGGGGCTATCACTGGAAGCTTATTTAGAAATGACTCAAGCCAATGAAGAGGAGTTCAGACAGGATTTATGGCCGGATGCTGAGAGCACTGTAAAAACTAATTTTATGCTGGAAAAAATTGTTGAGGAAAAAGGGTTCGAAGTAACTGATGAAGAATTAGATAATAGAATCGGTGAAATTGCCACTAACATGGGCGTGGAACTTGACCAGGCCAAGCAGAATCTGGCAGGTATAATGGATAATATTATCTTCAACATGAAGATGGAAAAGGCTGTACAATATCTGGCGGATAATGCCAAAGTTACCGAAGCAGCAGCGGAAAATACAAGTGACATTGAGACTGAGGAAACTACCGACTAAAAAGAATATTAATATATAGAAAAGGCAATGAATATTTTATATGAGGGGTGAGTTATTATGTCATACCTGGTGCCTATGGTCGTAGAACAAACTAATCGTGGTGAAAGATCCTATGATATTTATTCTCGGTTATTAAAAGATCGTATTGTATTCCTAGGTAGTGAAATAGACGATTATGTTGCCAATGTAGTTATTGCCCAATTTCTTTTCTTGGAGGCAGAGGATCCCGATAAGGATATTTCTCTGTATATTAACAGTCCCGGAGGTTCAATTAGTGCAGGTATGGCCATCTACGATACCATGCAGTATATCAGGCCGGATGTTTCTACTATGTGCGTTGGTCTGGCTGCCAGTATGGGGGCATTTTTGTTAACTGCCGGCCAAAAAGGCAAACGATTTGCTTTACCTAATGCTGAAATTATGATTCATCAGCCATTAGGAGGAACTCAAGGTCAGGCTACTGATATTGAGATTCATGCACGGCGGATAATAAGGATCAAGGAGCATATGAACGAAATACTAGCTGAGCGTACTGGGCAAAAGTTGGAAAAGATCCAGAAAGACACAGAACGGGATTATTTTATGAGTGCCCTGGAAGCCAAGGAGTATGGTATTATTGATGAAGTAATCAGCCAGCCGAAGAAGACCAGCAAAAAGTAGCTTTTTTAAGAGAGGTGAACGTATGCATAAATATGGGGATGAAAAAAGTCAATTGAAGTGTTCCTTTTGCGGAAAAACTCAGGATCAGGTTAAAAAGCTTGTTGCTGGACCAGGAGTATATATTTGTGATGAGTGCATCGAATTGTGCAATGAAATCATCGAAGAGGAATTGGCCGATGATATTGGTTTTGAACTCGGTGATATTCCCAAACCGCATGATATCAAAGAGATTCTGGATGATTATGTAATAGGTCAGGACAGAGCTAAAAAATCTCTGGCAGTTGCAGTTTATAATCACTACAAACGTATTAATCTGGGTACTAAATTGGATGATATTGAATTACAGAAGAGCAACATTATGATGCTGGGTCCTACCGGAAGCGGTAAGACTCTGCTGGCTCAAACTTTAGCCCGCATATTAAATGTTCCTTTTGCGATAGCAGATGCTACATCTTTAACTGAAGCTGGTTATGTGGGTGAGGATGTTGAGAATATTTTGCTCAAACTAATCCAGGCAGCTGACTATGATATTGAGAAGGCTGAAAAAGGTATTGTATATATTGATGAAATAGACAAAATTGCTCGCAAAACTGATAATCCTAGTATTACCAGGGATGTCTCCGGTGAGGGTGTTCAACAGGCCTTACTGAAAATTCTGGAAGGTACGGTTGCCAGTGTTCCGCCCCAGGGGGGTAGAAAACATCCGCACCAGGAATTTATTCAAATTGATACCAGCAATATTTTATTTATCTGTGGCGGTGCTTTTGAAGGGATAGATAAAATAATCCAAAACCGGATTGGCCAAAAAGTTATGGGATTCGGGGCTGATATCAAAACCCATGAGGAAAAGAAAATCGGGGAAATCTTGAATATGATTCTGCCTCAGGATTTACTAAGATATGGGCTTATTCCAGAATTCGTCGGACGCGTTCCGATAGTTGTTACTCTGGAAGCACTTGACCATGACGCACTGATAAAGATTTTAACTGAGCCCAAAAACGCGGTGGTTAAACAGTATAAAAAGCTGTTTGAATTGGATGGAGTGGATCTGGAGTTCGTTGAGGATTCTTTACAGGCTATTGCTGAAGAAGCATTGCGCCGAAATACTGGAGCTCGTGGTTTGAGAGCTATAATTGAAGATATTATGCTGGAAGTAATGTATGAAGTTCCTTCCCGTATGGATGTAACCAAGGTAGTTATTACCAGAGAGGTAATTGAGAAGAAGGAAAAACCGTTGCTGGTAACGGTCGATGCCAAACGGAAAGGCACGGGCTAATGCCAACTAGGAATTTTGAATTTATGAATTGAGGAGGGAAAGCTTACGCTTTCCTTCTTTTTTATCTACATAAGAGAAATGCGGAGCATTTCTTCCTTAATTCATAATTCCTAATTCACAATTCATAATTATAATATTCGGTATGCAGTACCGAATATTGTAAAAGGAAAAGGTAGCGAAAGCTACCTTATTTTACTGCCTGTCAGCATTAATCCAAATTTGATTTAAAGGGAATAATATCACTAAATCAAATTAATCAGCCCTTTGGACATTGTGGTCTAAGCGGGCGCAGAAGGGAATTAGTGCATGAATGAGATTTTTGCCCAGTACGGTCCAATTCTGTACCTTATTCAGTTATTCTTCGCAATAGTTATTGGCATATATTTCTGGAACCTGCTTAAGAGTCAACAATCTAGAAAAACAGTACTGGTTAGAGAATCTGAAAAAGAAAACATAAAGCTCAGACAAATGCGCAATATTACGCTTACAGAGCCCCTTTCCAGTTTGACCCGCCCCACTGCTTTTTGTGATGTGGTGGGTCAGAATGAAGGAATGGAATTATTAAGGTCGGCTCTATGCGGCCCTAATCCACAGCATGTCATTATCTATGGTCCTCCGGGAGTTGGCAAGACGGCCGCTGCACGATTAATATTAGATGAAGCCAGATCCAACCCCCTGTCTCCATTTAAACAATCAGCCAAATTTGTGGAGATTGATGCTACTATTTCTCGTTTTGACGAACGTAATATTGCCGACCCCTTGATAGGCTCGGTTCATGACCCTATTTATCAGGGGGCAGGATCTATGGGTGCGGCTGGTATCCCTCAGCCTAAACCGGGAGCATGCACGAAAGCTCACGGGGGGGTCCTGTTTATTGATGAAATAGGTGAATTGCATCCGATACAGATGAATAAACTGTTAAAGATTTTAGAAGATCGCAAGGTTATGCTGGAAAGCGCCTATTATACGGAAAATGACAAAAACATTCCTTCCCATATTCATGACATTTTTCAAAATGGGCTGCCGGCTGATTTCCGTCTGGTAGGTGCCACCACCAGAATGCCTGATGAACTACCTCCGGCATTACGGTCCAGATGTATGGAAGTCTTTTTTAAGCCGTTGGAAAAAGATGATATTAATGAAATAACAGTTAGAGCTATTAATAAAATTGCTTATTTTGCAGATCAAGAAGCTATCCGGGAAATTACCCGATATGCATCTAATGGCCGTGAGGCAGTAAATATTGTACAATTATCAGCGGGTATTGCCCAAATGGTAAAATGCGAAAAAATTTCATTGCAGATAGTGGAAAAAGTATTAAATAATGGCCGCTTTTCACCAAGAATGGAACCAAGCCTGAAGCAACACCCGGGTGTAGGGGTAGCAAATGGGCTGGCAGTTTACGGTGCTAATATGGGTACTATAATAGAAGTGGAGGCATCAGCCGTTGCTGTAGAAAAAGGGAAAGGTACCTGGACCGTGACCGGGGTTGTTGATGAAGAGGAAGTTGCCGGAGGTCAAAAGACTTATCGCCGTAAAAGCATGGCCAGAGGTGCTGTGGAAAATGTACTGACCGTGTTGCGAGCGGAGTTGAATGTTAATGTAAGGGACTTCGATATTCATATTAATTTTCCCGGGGGAGTTCCTGTGGATGGTCCTTCGGCAGGCGTAACGATGGCTGCAGCTATCTATTCTGCCGTAAAACAGGAGCTCGTTGATAATAAACTGGCTATGACCGGAGAAATCTCTGTTCACGGAAAAATTAAACCTGTCGGGGGGGTCATGAGTAAAATTGATGCTGCTCGTAAGATTGGTATTAAAAAAATTATAATACCAGCTGATAATTGGCTCAATATTTTTGATAGTTTTTCCGATGTGGAAATAATTCCGGTCACAGATATTGGCAAGGTGCTAGAAATTGCTATTATTAAAGAATGAATACTTAGCCATAGGTTAATTTTAGATATATTGACTATTGTTGCAGGTGGTTACCAACATATAGTAGAATTAATGTGCTTAAGGAGGTGCTTGACTTGGAAAGAGAAAATCAACCTGTTTATCGTCAAATACCCATGCTTCCTCTAAGAGGGGTACTGGTTTTTCCATATACAGTTCTCCACCTGGATGTAGGCCGGAAGAAATCTATTACAGCGATTGAAGAAGCAATGCTGGAATCAAAAGAGATATTTCTGGTTACCCAGAAGGAAGCCCAAACAGATGAGCCAACCGAAGAAGACATCTTCACTGTCGGTACGGTGGCAGAGATTAAACAGATCTTAAAAATGCCAGGGGGCACAATGCGGGTATTGGTTGAGGGGCTGTACCGCGCGAAAATTTGTGAGTATATCAGCCAGGATCCGTATATTGAAGTCAGTATTGAGGAATTTAAGTACGATTCTGATAATAAGAATACAGAACTCGAAGCACTAATGAGAACTCTTATTTATCAATTTGAACAATATGTAAGAATCAGTAAAAAGATTCCTCCGGAAACGGTAGTATCAGTGGTGGCCATTGAGGAACCGGGACGGCTGGCAGATGTTATTGCTTCCCATCTTTCACTTAAAATAAACGAAAAACAAAACATACTTGAGGCACTTGATATTTCAAAGCGCTTGGAGTATCTATGTGAGATTTTAGCTAAAGAGATGGAAGTCCTGGAATTAGAGCGAAAAATAAATATCCGGGTTCGCAAACAGATGGAGAAAACGCAAAAAGAATACTATTTGCGTGAACAGATGAAGGCGATTCAGAAGGAACTGGGAGATAAAGATGAACGTGTGGCTGAAGTTGAGGAGTTAAAGGAAAAGATAGCCAAGGCTAATCTCCCCAAAGATGCTTATGAAAAGGCCATGAAGGAATTAGAAAGGCTGGAAAAAATGCCGCCCATGATTGCTGAAGCAGTTGTGGTCAGAAACTATCTGGATTGGATGTTATCTTTACCATGGTCTATTGAGACCCGGGACCGCCTGGATCTGGATGTGGCCGAAAAGATTCTGGATGAAGACCACTATGGTCTGGATAAACCTAAAGAACGTATTCTGGAATATTTAGCTATCCGCAAACTGGCAAAAAAGATGAAGGGTCCCATTCTTTGCCTGGTTGGGCCTCCCGGGGTGGGAAATACTTCTCTGGGGAAATCAGTGGCGCGTTCTTTGGGGCGTAAGTTCATTCACATGTCTCTGGGCGGGGTTCGGGACGAGGCTGAAATAAGAGGACACCGCCGTACTTATGTGGGTTCCATGCCGGGACGAATTCTGCAATGTATGAAACAGTCCGGCTCCAGAAACCCGGTTTTTCTCCTGGATGAAATTGATAAGATGACTATGGATTTTCGGGGTGATCCATCAGCTGCTTTGCTGGAGGTACTTGATCCCGAGCAAAATAATAATTTTATTGATCATTATCTGGAAACGGCTTTTGACCTATCCAAGGTTATGTTTATTACTACTGCCAATTCTGTATATAATATCCCCCGGCCGCTGCTGGATAGAATGGAAGTAATTGAGATATCAGGCTATACGGAAGAGGAAAAGCTGCATATTGCCACTGGGTATCTGGTTCCCAGGCAAATCAAGGAACACGGGATGAAAACAGATAATATTACCTTTTCTGAAGGAGCTATTCGTCAAATCATCAGAGAATATACACGGGAAGCAGGGGTTAGAAGCCTGGAAAGACAAATAGCTTCTGTATGCCGTAAGGTTGCCCGGGAAGTAGTTAAAGACAAGAATACCCATGCTAATATCACTGTAAACAGTATCAGTAAATACCTGGGGGCGGGAAGATTCCGCTATGGAACTGCGGAAACGGAAAGCCAGGTGGGAGTAGCTACCGGTCTGGCTTGGACCGAAAGTGGCGGAGATATCCTGGGAATTGAGGTAGCACTTCTTAAAGGCAAAGGCGGACAGCTTACTCTAACCGGAAAACTGGGAGATGTAATGAAAGAATCGGCGCAGGC
>JBDKUD010000027.1:0-6341 GCA_039679805.1 Syntrophomonas sp.
GGTTAAATGAACGTGAAAAACTTATTGTGTCATTACGGTTTTTTAATGGTAAAACGCAAATGGAGGTAGCAGATGAGATAGGAATATCCCAGGCTCAAGTTTCACGTTTGGAAAAGGCCGCTTTAAAACAATTGCGGAAATACTTTTAACTTTTGACTTAACAGGATAAAGTTAAGGAGGTAAAAAAAGATGAAATCAAATCTGCTGGTGATATTTCTTATGGCAATAATTCTTGCGTTGATCATACCGATGACTATTGGCCGTTACGGTACTGAGAATGCATTTACACAGGGTAATTTTATAAATGTTCAAACGGTTTCCACAACCCAAGCTCCATAGTAATTTAAATTTGGTAGTTAAACTCTTAAAACGGTCCTGTTGAATTTCAGGACTGTTTTTTTATGTTAATATTTATACAACAGATTGGGGAGGGTAGACTAATGAAAAAAAACACTCATAGTACAGCAAGATTATTATGGGATAGCAAAGAAAATGTTGACATTACAGAAGTGGCACCGATTATTGAAGTTGAACGAGTTTTTCCTAACCCGATTATAGATTGTAATCAAATAAGTTTTCTCAGTGTTGAGACCTCTGCCCATTCAAAATCTGATATTTCTAATCGAATGATTCAGGGAGATAACCTTCAGATTATGCAAACATTATTAGAGGAAGGTTATGAAGGTTTAATTAATCTTATCTATGTGGACCCCCCTTATTTTAGTGATGCCGATTATCGTTCAACTATACATCTAAAAAATGGAGATAGTCAGGAATCTGTAGAAAGACAAGCTTTTAAAGATACCTGGAAACAAGGGATAGATTCCTATCTGGATATGTTGTATCCACGACTAAAACTAATGAAAAAATTGCTGACTGATAATGGCAGTATCTTTGTGCACCTGGATTGGCATGTAAGCGGATATATAAAATTGTTGCTGGATGAGATATTCTCAATGGATAAAATGGTAAACGAAATAATTTGGTGTTATGGTGGAGGCAGCGGGGCTAAACGTCATTTTCATCGTAAACATGATACTATTTTCTGGTATGCCAAAGGAGATAATTATGTATTTAATCCACAATATCGCCCTTATACTCCGGGTACCCTGGAAAGGGGACTTACTCGAGTTAAAGGTGATAAATATAACTTGCATTGTGAAGGTGCACTTATGCAGGATTGGTGGCCGGATATTAACAAAATTCTTAGTCCCACAGCTGGAGAAAATTTAAAATTTCCAACTCAAAAGCCTGCGGCATTATTACATAGAATTATTTCAACTGCATCTAAACCAGGTGATCTAATAGCAGACTTTTTCGCTGGAACTGGCACAACTGCCAGTGTATGCACTAAACTGGAGAGAAAATGGATTATATGTGACAATAGTAACCTTGCTATCCAAACTTCTAAATATAGATTAACTACCACTTCCTTACCGTTTAAGGTTCAAAAAATTGATAATAATCTGAAAGAAGAGCAAGATACTAATAAGTTAGAGTTGCTTACTCCCGTAATTGAAAAATATGATGACTATTCAGTACTGGTTAGAATTGGAATTAAGTATTATTCATCTACTGCTAAAACTAAGAATTCTTTAACTGATTTTTCTTCATATATTGAATATTGGGCAGTTGATCTGGGCTATAATGGCGTTTTTCAATCTGATTACCAGATTTTTCGTGAAAACCGATTTAAGGGCAATATAAGTTTAAGTATAGTAGCAAAATTACCTCGCCAAGAAAATTATTGTATAGCGGTAAAAGTTTATGATGTATTTGCTCAAAGTGCTGTAAGAGTAATTGAATTTTAAGAATGTGGTAAAATCCGCCAAGCAAGTTGGAGGATCTTACCACAAGGTTATGATTCCTTTATTCTATTTTGCTTAATAAGTCGAGTAATATCAGTTTCCTTATCATCTCCAAAAGGAAGCCAGACTTGCGAATAAATATTTTCATCCTTAATAACTTCGGGAGCTAAAATTACCTGATTTTGTTTCATGATGCCTATACTCTTTCCTCATCACGGTTAGACATACGACTTCCCATAATTAGAATACCAGTTATGGCGGCAGCATGAAGCGCCCACCATCCTGTTTCCAAAAAGCTGAAAGTCCCGGGGTCAATTTTGGAATCACCGAATAAATGTTGTATAGCTGAGTTCTTTTGGTCCCACGCACTCCAAAACATTTCTCTTCCTCCTTCAATAATGAATTCCCTTCACAATTATTTTTTCCATGTTTTTTGGTTTTACAAAATAAAATAATTCCATAAATGTTGTTATTGAATAGGTATTATTTTTCACACCAGTACCAGGAAAAAAATTAAATTAATGGATAAAAAACTTGCATGACTAAAAATTTTATGATATCAATTGCTTTAGAGTTACATATATGGAATCCATTGGTTTGGCTAGGCGTAAAAAATGACTGAACTTAGGTTTGTATACCGGATAATTAATTTATTCGATAGCTAAGCGGCCTTACGCTCCCAGATAACGATCTCTAACATCAGATAGAGTATTATATTCTACCTGACTTAAGAAATCTGTTGATAGTAAGGTTAGAACCTGGTGATATACGGCAATAATAAGCAAACGAGGTACCAATAATGGACGAAACTGAATTAGCGACATTGTGTACATTGCACTCAGTTAAAGGAATCGGTAATAGGAGTTTATATAAAATAAAAGAAACTTTTGGAACATTTCAACAATGTTTCAAGGCTGATTCCAACAGACTGTACGCATCCTTCTTAACCCCGGAATTGGTCAAAGAAATAATAGAATTAAGGAAGAATGTTGATCCATTTAGTGTTCTCTCCAATATTCGATCCCGAAACATCAGCATAACTTGGGTTGAAGATAAGGATTATCCAAAAATGTTGCGAACTATACCGGATCCCCCCTGGATTCTCTATTACCTGGGCGATATGAGTGTTACTGATAATATTTGTATGGCAATAGTAGGTTCCCGAGCGGCTACACCGTATGGCAAAAAAGTGGCCAGAAAATTTGGACAAGAATTGGCTAGGCAGGATGCTGTAGTTATCAGTGGAATGGCACGGGGGGTAGATACTGAAGCTCATCGGGGCGCACTGGATGAGGGCGGAAAGACTGTAGGTGTACTGGGAAGCGGTGTCGATATAATCTATCCGCGGGAGAATGAAGGATTATTTCGAGAAATTTATAGCAATGGAATGATTGTTAGTGAATTCCCACCTGGAACCATTCCTGAACCAGGTAATTTTCCCAGACGAAATCGTATTATCTCCGGACTATCACGCGGAGTACTGGTAGTAGAAGCAAAAAAGAAAAGCGGTGCCTTAATTACTGCTGATTTTGCTTTGGAGCAGGGCAGAGATGTATTTGCTATTCCCGGTCATATTACCAGTTCCAACTGTACCGGAACCAACAATTTAATTAAACAGGGTGCTAAAATGGTTACCTGTATTCATGATATTATTGAGGATTATTATGATATGGAGTTGAAAAAAAGTAGTACTTTATCACAGGAAATGGGGTTACAACTGGACAATAATGAAAAAATAATACTACAATGTATGGGTTACGAGCCAATACATTTTGATGAGTTGATTAGTATTACCGGGTTTGAATTTGGTTTACTCAGTACCATTATACTTAACCTGGAATTTAAAGGTGCTATTAAAGGGGTACCAGGTAATTATTACGTAAGGATTTAAATGTAATAACAGATAATTTTCATGGAGAGGTGATATTGTTGGCAGGAACGACACTGGTTATAGTTGAGTCTGCAGCCAAAGCTAAAACAATTGGAAAATTTCTAGGTAAAAATTTCAAAATCAAAGCATCTGTCGGACACATTAAAGATCTCCCCAAGAGTAAATTGGGAATAGATATTGAAAATAATTTTGAACCGCAATATATCACTATTAGAGGCAAAGGAGAACTCTTAAAGGAGATAAAGGAAGAATCTCAGAAGGCTTCTCGAGTCTTACTGGCTACTGACCCTGATCGCGAAGGTGAAGCAATAGCCTGGCATTTACAAAATGCTATTAAGCTACCTGCTAATTCATCATGTAGAATTGAGTTTAATGAAATAACCCAGGACGCAGTAAGAAATGCCATAAAAACTCCACGTTCTATTGATATAGGCCGGGTTAATGCTCAACAAGCTCGCCGGGTATTGGATAGACTGGTGGGTTATTCTCTTAGCCCATTATTGTGGAGCAAGGTTCGCAAGGGTTTGAGTGCTGGCCGGGTGCAGTCGGTTGCAGTCAGACTTATATGTGAAAGAGAAAAAGAGATTACTAGCTTTGTTCCCGAGGAGTATTGGACAGTAGAGGCTATTCTGGCAAATCAAAAAGGGGATGCTTTCTTGTCCAAACTGGTATCATATGGTGAACAGAAATTAGAGATAAAAAACGAGGAACAGAAAAATAAGATTTGCGATAATTTAAAAGCCGCTCAGGTAACTGTTTCCAAGGTAGAAAAAAAAGAAAAGCGCAAGAGGCCCAGTCCGCCTTTTACTACCAGTACGTTGCAACAGGAAGCCTCCAAAAGATTAAATTTCTTTTCCAAACGAACTATGAAAGTTGCCCAGGAATTATACGAAGGTTTGGAATTGGGAAAAGGGGGAACTGTAGGTCTAATAACTTATTTAAGAACCGACTCGACCCGGGTTTCCACAGTGGCACAAGATGAAGCTTTGCAGTTTATAAGCGAAGAATATGGACCTGGTTACGGCCCAACCACGGCTAATCAGTATAAGAGCAAAAAGACTTCCCAGGATGCCCATGAAGCTATCCGTCCTTCATCAATTTATCGAACTCCTGAAAGTATAAAAACATATCTGGGCAGAGACCAGTATCGTCTCTACAAATTAATATGGGAACGTTTTGTTGCCAGCCAGATGACACCTGCCGTTTATGATACCGTATCGGTTGATATTGCTGCAGGAGATTATGGTTTAAGGGCAACCTCCTCGCAAATTAAATTCGTTGGTTATAAGAGGGTCTACAATGACAACGAGGAAGAAGAAATCAAAAACCTTATACCTGATTTAAAAATTGGACAGAAATTAGTAATTAATGAGCTAAAAGATGAGCAGCATTTTACCCAACCAGCCCCTCGCTTTACTGAAGCCAGTCTGGTAAAGCTGTTAGAAGAAAAAAATATCGGTAGACCAAGCACTTATGCACCTATTATTGATACCATTCTAAAACGCAGTTATGTGGAACGGCAGAATAAACAATTTGTTCCCACCGAACTTGGGTTTATTGTGGTTGATCTTTTAAAAGAACATTTTGCCAACATAGTGGATGTAGAATTCACCGCCCGGATGGAAGAGAACCTTGATATGGTAGAGGAAGGTAAACTGGAGTGGAAGAGAATAGTCAGTGACTACTATCAACCTTTTGCAGCTGATTTGGAAAAGGCACAAACCATGATCGAGAAGATTGAGATTAAAGATGAAGACGCCGGCAAGGATTGCCCTCAGTGCGGTCAACCTATGGTAATAAAACATGGCCGATTTGGGAAATTCAGGGCCTGTTCGGGATTCCCCGAATGCCGTTATACTGAGTCCCTGAATGAGGAAATCGGTGTTAATTGTCCTTTCTGTGGAGGGGTTATAATTGCACTAAAATCCAAGAAAGGCCGCAAGTTTTTTGGCTGCAAGAATTATCCGGAATGTAATTTCAGGGCCTGGAATAAACCCACCGGTGCTAAGTGTCCCGAGTGCGGCGACGCTATGGTGGAGAAACCGAGTAAATCTGGTTCTTCGCAGGTGATTTGCCAGAACTCTGAATGTAAGTATTCTCCAGAGATAAATAACGAATAAAAGATAGGTTATATCTCTTGCTGTTTCGGCTGGGGACACACCTACCTATTCAGGTTCGCACCGCGAACCGAAGTAAGGAATGTCCCCGTGTTAGGAGAATGCAGCTTATTTTAAAGAAATGGGGAAACCATGTGTCTGGAATAAATGTTATTGGTGGAGGATTGGCTGGTTGTGAAGCTGCCTATCGTCTAGCCCGGGAAGGGTTTGCAGTAAAACTTTGGGAAATGCGGCCCGATCAGATGACTCCAATACACCAGAGCGGAAATTTGGCGGAACTGGTATGTAGTAATTCGCTGAAGTCAGAATTGCCTGACACTGCGCAGGGGTTGCTTAAACAGGAAATGAAAATACTGGGCTCATTATTGTTAGAATGTGCCGAGAAATGCCGGGTTCCAGCCGGCTCTGCCCTGGCAGTAGACAGGCAACTTTTTGCATCTCTAGTGACGGCCAAGCTAGAGTCTGAGCCCAATATCACACTAATACGCCAGGAAATTACCAAATTACCTGAAGATGAAGTAACCA
>JBDKUD010000314.1:0-2480 GCA_039679805.1 Syntrophomonas sp.
CTGCTCCATCTTCTATGAGCTTTCTTACTTTGTCAGTTTCACCTTTTTGAATAACCTCTAAAAAACTATTATTATCTACTATGTAATACATAATATTGTACTCCTTTTGCTAAAACCATCATTACTAAAGCCGCGCCTTTTATAAATCTTACCCTAACCATGTACTGCGGTATATGGAAAATAGTGGGGGGAGACTAGTCTGGATCATTTATATAGTGATTCCCTTAGCGGTTAATTGGCTTACAAGGATAGTGGTTGCTGAAGGTTGGGTTTATTGAGATAGGACTATGAGAAAGAAGCATTAGTAGTGACCGCTGGTTCCATTTGATAAAATAACAAATAGGGCTTCAAATAGGAAGCCCTTAATTCTTGGGGGATTTTCAAACTAATATGCTCTTTATTTGTGTCGCTTCTGTCTGTCGATTGCTTCGTCTTTAATTTCTCTTCTCATGCCTTCAAGGGCGTCTGCTCTTCTATCATTTTTTCTTTCTAAATCTTTTTTCGTTTTTTTATTATCAGTTATAGCAATCATTTCCTCAGCAGCTTCCATATTCTGAATTGTATGGTCGATGTTGCACTGTATCCTTTCAACATTATCTTTACGGTCATCTGGATTATGTTTTTGTTTCATAACAATTTCTCCTTTAATTCATGTTTAATTACATAGATATTATTTGAAAAATATTTGTTCCTTATTCAAGGTTAAAAAAATCAACTATTTAGAAGCCGGAAATGTTCTCTCATTCCAAGTGCACGGAAATATTTCTAAACAAAGTAGTTTATTTGTTGTTAAAATTACTTATGATGAATCCCAGATGATAGGAGGTCATCTTAGTTGTTAAATGAATCGTACCGGCCATCGCCCTATGAAGATAATGTGCCGCAAATAATGAAAAAATATTTTGGATTTGGAACGTTTAGACCTGGCCAAATGGAGATAATTAACAGTATTTTGCAGGGTCATGACATACTGGGGATAATGCCTACCGGGGGTGGAAAATCTATTTGTTATCAGGTTCCGGCCTTGCTTTTACCGGGAATGAGCTTAGTGATTTCGCCGCTTATTTCTCTTATGAAAGACCAGGTAGATGCTTTGAATAATCTCGGTATAGCTGCCAGTTATATTAGCAGTTCGCTCAACTATAATGAGGTTCAGTCACGTTTACATAAGGCTGCTCAGGGGAAGTACAAGATGTTATATCTTGCCCCGGAACGCCTGGCGTCAGAAAGTTCCCGAGAGTTGTTAAATAGTCTGCCGTTGTCGTTGGTTGCGATCGATGAGGCCCACTGTGTTTCCCAGTGGGGGCATGATTTTCGGCCTCATTATCTGGATATTGCCGCTTGGATCTCCGAGCTGCCGCAGCGTCCAGTCTTGGCTGCTTTTACGGCTACCGCCACGGCCCGGGTGCGGGAAGATATTGTCCGGTATTTGGCACTGGAGGACCCTGGAATATTTGTAACCGGTTTTGACCGGAAGAACTTATATTATTCGGTAATCAAAGGAGCGGACCGAAACAAATTCATAAAAGAGTACATAAAAGGGCATCGGGAGCAATCCGGTATTATTTATGCTGCTACCCGTAAAGAGGTAGATGCTCTTTATAGTTCGTTACAATCGCTGCACTATAGTGTGGGCCGATATCATGCGGGCTTAAGCGCCGAAGAGAGAAACAGCAATCAGGAAGCTTTTCTGTATGACGATATTCAGGTAATGGTGGCCACTAATGCATTTGGTTTGGGTATAAATAAGTCCAATATCCGCTATGTGATTCATCATAATATGCCCCGCCATCTGGAGGCCTACTATCAAGAGGCTGGAAGGGCCGGGCGGGATGGCGAGCCGAGCGATTGTATTTTGCTATTTAGTCCGGCCGATATACAAATCCAGAAGTTTCTGATAGAACAAGGCACCTTATCTCCGCAACGAAAGCATGGCGAATATATAAAGCTAAAGGAAATGGTAGATTATTGTCACACTACCCGTTGCCTGCGCCAGTATATTCTGGAATACTTTGGCGAGCACAATGTCCCGGAAAATTGCAGTAATTGTGCTAACTGCGGTGACTATGAAATCAAGGATCTCACGATAGCCGGCCAAAAGATTTTTTCCTGTATAGTTAGAATGAAGCAGCAATATGGGGCTACTTTGGTAGCCTCGGTGTTAAAGGGCTCCCGTAATAAAAGAATACTGCAACTCGGTTTTAATCAGCTCTCCACCTATGGGATTATGAACGAATTGGCTATTGGGGAAATTGTTGACGTTATCAATTTGCTGGAAGCTGAAGACTACCTGCATAGCACCGAAGGGCAATATCCTATAGTACAGCTTACCACTAAGGCCAGACCTGTACTGAAAAGCCAGGAGCGGATTTTGGTAAGAGTTCCGCAGGTTAGGGAAGCAAATGAGGAAAGCCCTATTTTCCAGGAACTGCGTTCCCTACGTCTGGAGATCGCGCGTCGGGAAAATGTGCCTCCCTTTG
>JBDKUD010000095.1:0-1833 GCA_039679805.1 Syntrophomonas sp.
GAGAAACCATATTAGAGGCAGCTAAAAAATCGGGAATAAATATCCCCACTCTGTGCTACAGCAAAGCCTTTGGTGGTAAGGGGCACTGCCGTATGTGTATGGTAGAAGTTAAAAGTGGCAATGCGACCCGTCTGGTTGCATCATGCACTTATCCCATAAGCAATGAAATTGAGGTTAAAACTTCTACTCCCGCCATAGAAAAGATAAGACGTAATATCGTTATGCTTATTGCTAAGAGAGCTCAAGGCAGTGAACTTATGAACAATATGTATAAAGAATATGGCTGTCCTGATAATGCTATCGAAGGTGATCCCAATGAGCGCTGTATTCTATGCCGTTTATGTTCCTATGCCTGTGAAGAAATGGGTACCAGTGCTATATCAGCTATAATGAGGGGTACCGAAAAACGGATTGCTACACCCTATAATGAAGCTTCTGTTGCCTGCATTGGCTGCGGGGCCTGTGCAGAGGTTTGTCCCACCGGGGCTATAGAAATGAAAGAAGAGGGCAACCATCGTACAATATGGAACAAAACCTTCGAACTGGTAACCTGTGAAGACTGTGGCAAACCTTTTGCAACTGTGGAACAGCTGAACTATGTTAACGAAAAATCAGAATATGATATTGCTGCCAGGTTATGTGAAAGCTGCCGTAGAAAAGAATTGGCTAATAAACTCAGCCAGTTTTCAATGTAATTGTAATTAACAAAAATAATATTGAATTAAGCAAATACCCGTAGATAGGAGTAAAGCCTGTTTACGGGTATTTTTCACACTATAGCTTTAATATGAGTCCGTTTATTTTACTTTAAATTAATTTTCTTTTGGTTAATATAGTAGTTAGGAATTCGACATTTTTCGAAAAATATTTATCATATTGTCTTAATTTTGTTATACCTGTGTAACCCATGCACGTTACATGTGTCATATGTTTCGCAACACATGCGACATATATTTAATATATAAAACGCTTATTTATGGTGATAACTGCTTATTAAAATAGTTGGCATGATACTTGCAGATTTTAATACCAATAGATGCCAGAACCCCTAATTTTTTTTATGAATGTTTGTGGTTTATCCCCCGAGGGGAAAGAGCAAGCGTAAACAATTGACATTTTGAAAATAGTTAGATTTATTATAATTCTATTTGCTGTTTACGTTAAAGTTTTAAAAACCTGCTCTTTCCCTCCTATTTTATTTGGGTTAAATCACTTGCAGTTTATGTAAATACAATTTAAGGAGGTGAATTCTGGTTTTCTAAATGGAAAACCAGAAGGGTATGGACAAGATTCTAGTTGTGCAGCCCGAAAAATGCACAGGATGTAGGACCTGTGAGCTCACCTGTTCTTTCTTTCACACAGGTGAATCGAACCCTATGCGCTCACGCATAACCGTTATCAATTTTGACAAGGTAGGATTTGCTGCTCCCATAGTCTGCCAACAATGCAGTTCAGCAGCATGTATGGCTGTATGCCCGGTAGGTGCTATAACTAAAGACGCTGCCACCGGCGCTATGACCGTTGACGATGCCAAGTGTTTGCGCTGTAAGATGTGCACCATCGCCTGTCCGTTTGGAGCTACTCTGTATGATTATCAAAGTGATATTGTAGCCAAATGTGACCTCTGCGGCGGTGACCCCGAATGCGTTAAACTCTGCCCGTCCGGAGCCATCTCCTATCAGGAAGCCAATGCCTCAAGTTTGGCCAAACGTAAAGCCTTTGCTGCAAAATTCAAGGATGTCTTTGAGGAGGTAGGTTAAAATGTACGGATGGATAGGTAAATTACTGCGTGTTAATCTGACCACCGGTACGATTACCAGAGAAGCCCTCAAT
>JBDKUD010000347.1:0-33302 GCA_039679805.1 Syntrophomonas sp.
GCTCCGGTATTTCTAACAATTCACAATACTCGTAAAACGAGAGGGTAGGCACCTGAAGTATCACCCAACGTCCAGCCCCACTTTCACTGGCCTTCTTAATTAAAACGGGGCTCGCCGAACCAGTAGCAACCACTTTAGAAAGAGGCTGGGTATCATATAAGATCTTTATCCATTGATCCCAATCGGTGGCGTACTGCACTTCATCAAAAAAGTAGTAGACATCATTGTCTCCATAGATATTCTCACGGTAGCAATCCAATATCTCATTTAATTTACACATTTTTAGCAGAGGATGATCCAACGAAACAAAGATAATGCGTTTGGGATCTATCCCTCGTGTAAGCAGCGATTGGATTATTTGATATTGAATAGTCGTCTTTCCCACGCGCCTGGTGCCTGTTAATATTACACTGCGGCGTATTGTCTTGTGATCAAGATGCCGCAATGCTTCATGATAGGCAAAACGCCTGTAGGTACGGCTGAACTCCTTTGGCAATACTCCAGTCCGCCACCATGGATTATAGGCAGATAATACCTTAAGAATATTTTCCGCATTTGTAATCGACATCCCAATCACCTCCAAGCTATACATTTTATTATAATACAAAAGGCATATTTTAAGTCAATAATGTAATTTATACTTAGCATTTTTGTCACATAAAGTGCTAAATATACTTTGCTTAGACTATAAGTTTTATGCCTTGTTGCTAAGGAATTCTGGAGGGTACCAAAAATTTATGGGCATCGTTCACGAAAAAAGAGGCCAAATTGGAAATTGGCCTCTTTCGTAAAAACCGCATGGTTATGGGATTTCAAGTGGAGCCGATGGGCGGATTTGAACCGCCGACCTGCTGATTACGAATCTCAATATGAGGTGTTTTTCCAGTTATCTCCTATACCAGGAATCCCGGATATATAGGCATTTTACTCCAAAACCACGCGTTCACTTGTTAAGCTTTTTGTCCACTTTTTTCAATTTTTTGGCGACGATTTGGCGACGCCTACCTATATATCTAATTCTAGCCCGTGACCTATTGCTTCTGCTCAATATAACCTTAGAAATACCTGAGATATGTGAGACACCGATTAAATTACAATCAAGATAGTTTTAATTACATTACCGTTACATAAGAATCTCATAAACACATCCCTGAATATTGGAATTTGCGAGTTGAAATATATCAATCTTGCCAATTTCGATTACATTACCATCACATAAGAATCAAATAAAAATCTCATCAACGAATCGCTACATATAGGGATTTTCAATAAATCAGCTGCTTTGATTTTATTCATCGATCAAATGACCATCAAATAAGATCTTTCAATCTGAGCTTTACTGATAATTGAAAGGTTTTTTCAAATAATCTGTATTTATCTAAATATTATCTGTAAAATTATCTGCAAATTGGACCTGGTGTCCAATTTAGCGGGATTTATATTTACCGAAATATTAAAATAAAAATCTGTATTTGCTAATAATCCAATGCATTAAATAGAAATCTAATGGAATGGCAATGCATTAAAGTGCAGCTTCTAAAGTTCATCTTAAATGAACTTATAGTTAATCACTCTAGAAGACAAAACCAATAGGCCCAATCCTCTATTATAGGCGTTTGCAAGTAATGCTCTTCTTTGAAGCTCTTCTTAACAAATTATATTTAACCTATTTTAGAAGAGCCCATTTTGACTTAAAATCATTTCCTAAATTTTTAATGCTATTGTCACGTTTACTCATGTCATATAGCAAATTACTAATTTTCTTCTTCTTTTGAGTATCACTCAACACATCCGACAGCTTATCCATAAGCAATTTATCAATATCCTGGCGGCTGGCCGTTTCGAACTTGTTGAGAAACTCAATTATCATATCTTTATAATGAGCATCATCAAACGCCCGATTCCTTATATAACCCGATTTATCATCAGTTATTGCAGCAACATTAGCAGATACATAATAATTAGGCTTACGCCCTTCAAGCATCCCCTGTGCTCGCAGCTTCTTCGCATCTTCATCAGTAATTGGCATCCCTTTTTGCACCTTATCCAAATCCATAACCGTTTTAAAATCCAAGTCGGGCCGTTTAATAAGTAAGCGAGTATAGTTTTCATTAATAATCTTGCCAAAAATCCTAACTTTGACCCGCTCCGGTTCCCCCAGGTCATAATCCGGCAAAGGGAAATACCTTTTCATTTGCAAGTCAAACATTTTTCTAATCCCGCTGCCCACCGTATCGATCATATTCAAATTGGCCATGGCATTGGCTAAAAAGTGGTTGCGATATCTCTCGGGAGGGGCGTTTTCTGCAATTACCCGATCTACTGAACCCGGCAAGAAGCGACCCATATTAGTAAAGAGTAATTCATCAGGTTTTTCTATCACATTAATTTTGCCCTGCAGTTCATAATCCTGATGGGCAATGCAGTTATGCAAAGTCTCACGAATGAGATAGGGTTCATATTGCTTCAATTCGGTAGGAAACAAAGTATTATCCTGTAAATAACGATAGGTCAGGTTCCTAATCTTATTATTTACTGCCTCTGAGTTTAGCAAAAACGGCGGACCATAATGCTGGTAATCCTTCAATGCACCCTTATCATCGTGTAATATCCAACTAATCCTGGCTGCCGCTGGACTAATAAAATGTTCGGATTCTTCTCGGCCTAATAAAATTATGGCAGCACGAGTAATTTTGTTTTTTATGGTAAGTTTAGCCTTATTTAAAAAGGTAACATCGTCCCAAGTATCTACTTCCTGTGCTAATTCCTGATTCTGATATTTATTGGTAAATTCAATTCTAGCTTTTTTTATGGCCTCAGGATCTAAATCCTCAATAGTCGCCGTCGTGCAAATCTGGGCAGACCAATCATAATTTTTTAATTGACCACGTATTTGATCAATCTCTTGAATGTTCAAAGGGCCTAGCGATTCGAAAGTACGCCCGTAATAATGTCCTTTCCAGCCTATGGGTATTCCTTGCGGGGCAGCCGGTATCTGAAACATTAGAACCCGTCCTTCAGGCAAAAGAAGCTCATAGATTTCAATAAAACTGATATTACCTGTCGTATGGTCGGCAATTTCAGATTTCAAATGATCAAGATCAGCGCGATTTTCTCTAAAACGTGTGCCAATAATTTCGCGAGGTTTATCCCTTACCCCAAAGATTAGCCATCCATAACGCCGCCCTTGAAGATTGGCTTCGTTGCTTAAGGCAGAGAAATATCTTCCTAGCTCTTTAAAATCAAAATTATTTTTGGCTTCTTTAAATTCCAACCATTCCGTTTCGGCTGGTAAATCAATCATCTCATGCAGTATACGAATAAGCTCTTCCTGCTCTATCAAAGGTGCTCCCCCCTCGACGGCCTCATTCCATTTATTGGTATCTAATGTTCTTCATAATATAAATCAATTCCTTCATGTCATACGTCCAAATACTTGTCGCTGTATCCAGATTTCAATTCAATATACATAAGCTTGGTGTTCATATGTACTACTCCTAAATAATATTAATATGCCTATCAATATCTTATCAAATAATAGCACCGGCGGGCGCGCTTCGCGCACTCCGCCTGTCCCGCTCCAGGCCATGCCCTCCATTGCCTTCCGGGCATCACCTTCCGCTCAGGTTTCGCCCGCTCCTCCGGGCTGCGCTAACGCTCCGCTCCGGACCAGCTCCCCGGTGATAGCCTTTTAGGTTGGAGCCCTATAGAGCACCGGGTCGTCCCGTCACACTGCTCTGTTTGTTTTGCGCCGGTACTGACCCTATCCCGCTGCAGGAACAGGCTCCGGGCCTTTACTTATCCGTTATCCTCGTTGGATCTAGAAACAACTGGTATTTATATTTATAACGCGCAAAATATTTACGTATTGTTACGTGCTTTTTGTTGACCCACGTAATAATACGTATTATAATTTAATCATAGGAGGTGATCATATTGACAGAATGGGAAGTCCTTAAACTCTTTAAAGAGCGCGGGTGGCACATAGACGAAGGGAAAAAACATCATCTGGCTACCCACCCCGATAAACCTGGAATCAAAATACCTATACCCAGACATAAAGGGGACATCCCGCCAGGAACGTTAAACAGCATTCTCAAGGCAGCGGGGCTTAAATAAGCCCCCCTAGCCTTAGAGATTAAAATAATAAAATAATAATTTAGAAAGGAGTACAAAAATGAAATATGTTTATCCTGCTATATTTACAAAAGAAGGAGAAAACTACAATGTAACAATTCCGGATCTACCAGGTTGCTTTACATTCGGAAATAATATTGCAAACGCTATTGAGATGGCACGTGATGCTATATCAATGTGGTTGGTTGATGCAGAAAATAAGAGCGAAACAATTCCCTCACCTAGTAGTTTTGAATCTATTAAATATGAGTCTAATAGTTTTGTGAATCTTATAGATATTGATTCTGATCAATATCGTAGTGAAAATGATAATCGTGCTATAAAGAAAACACTAAGTATCCCAAATTGGCTTAACATTAAAGCCGAAAAAGCAGGGGTTAATTTCTCTCAAACCCTACAAAGAGCCTTAAAACAGCAACTTGGTTTAGAGTAATAAATAACGACTAAACATTTTAGGGGTTCTGTATCTTAATGATGTCAGAACCCCTATCTTCTATTTGACAAAACTTCATGATGTAATAATAAAAGATAAATGACGTAGTTTATTCCTAAGTTTCCCGATTTTTTCCCTGGCTTTTTGAATAACTGTTATTTTTTGTTTTAGAAACTCTTAACAAAAACAATGTAATAGCCCAATATTTCCCCCCATTTTTATCTTCCCTGGGACAATAGCGATCAACATAATTGATGTTTAGGGCGTGGTCTGTTAATGTCAATTAAAAATTAGGTCATCTACTGGTCAGAAATTAGGCCACCCGAGACAAAAAAATTAGCTGTCAGAATTCTGTTTGGCGAGGGCTTGCTTGAAGCGATAACTCTCGCCATTAATATTTAGGATATGTGCCTTATGCGTAAGCCTATCAAGCAAGGCTGCCGTCATCTGCTGGTCTGAAAACACCTCCGTCCACTTAGGAAATTCAAGATTGGTTGTAATGATCACACTGCCTCGTTCATGCCGTGATGAGCAGAATTGGAACAGCAATTCCGATCCGGTTTTACTGAAAGGCACATAGCCTAGCTCGTCTATGACAACTAGGTGATAAGCTGAATAGTGCCGTTCAAAGCGATTTAACCGGTATTCCTGCTGTGCTGCCACAAGCTCATTGATTAAACCAGCGGCGGTAAAGAATTTAACTTTCATGCCTTTCCGGCACGCTTCATAAGCCAGAGCCGTGGCAATATGGGTTTTCCCAATACCTGAACTTCCGACCAGGATGACGTTATCCTGGTTTTTGATATACTCGCAGTTGGCCAGTTTTAATACCTTCTGCTTACTTAGGGACGGTACCGCTTTAAAATCAAAGTTATCCAGGGTTTTAATTATGGGGAATGTAGCTAGGCGTATTCCACGCTGTATCCGGTTACTTTCCCGCTGGTTTATCTCCTGCTCCAGAATTCCTAAAAGGTATTCTTCGTAGCTCAAGTTGTTATCTTCCGCTTCCCGGGCCATGGCCAGATAAACCTTGTTTGCTTGGGGCATTTTAAGCTTCTTGAAATAGCTCTCGATCAGCATCTTCCGAGCTGCACTCATTACTGGCCACCCCCGCTCTGCATAAGTGCGCCGTACTTGCCAAGATCAGGGGGGAGCACTTCTACTCTAGGGATATTGGATACAGTCTCTGGCTTTAAAGGTAATACCCGCGGACTTTTAGTATTTAGCTGCATTAATATATTCAAAACCCCGTCATGATTAAAGACATTGTAGGTTAGAGCCAGTCCGATGGCATCGGTAATTTGCTCAGTTGGATATTCTCTCGTAAGCATTAGTATTTTAACAAACTCCCGGTTGCCTTTTGGGTCTCTTCCTGCCAGGCATTTTCGGTATTGTTCATACACCGGGGGCAGAGTATCTGGCCGATATACTCGGGTGTTGCCCAGGGCTCTTGATTTCATGAGCAGGAGTTCCAGATAGTGATCAAGTATCAGACTTTCCCGGTTGCGTCCATAGATTCTCTGATGGAGAGCGATCAAATTGTGTTCTAAAAGAATTTCCACCTGGTCAACAGTTGCCTTGATAAGGACTTTTTCGCCAATGTTCTTAACTGGAACGGAGTAGCGGTTGGTTTCAAACTGAACCATGGAATATGTATTAACCTTGGCTTCCAGGTAACGAACACATTTAAATGGCACTGCTGGCAGCGGCCTTAACGCCTTAAGTTCTGCTTCCCAACGGGGATTCTTTTCAAGCAATGCCATACACTTTTCATGCAGGTAATTGTTTAATTCCTCAAATGATTCCACATCAGGGTAAGGAACCATTAGTCTTCTAACTGCTTCCTGGCCGGCCTTCTCTACGCCGCCTTTTTCATTGCCTTTTCTGGGACGGCAGAAGTTGGCCTGGTAAAGATAATGAGTTCTTAAAGCTATGAACTGATCCTGTTCTTCCCGCTGGCTACCTTGAAGCACCTTTTTTACAGCTGTTTTCAAGTTGTCATAGACTACTTCATAGGGGACACCACCGGTAAATTCAAAACACTTACGGTGTCCGTCAAAGAATGCTTCTTGCTTTTCAAAGGGGTAGGCCCGAACGTAGAAGCCACCCGAAGCCCCGAACTTCATAACAAAAAGATAGGCCGTGGTTTCTTTGCCTTTTAGAAAGAACCTTGCATCTATCCAATCCACCTCAGCATGGGCACCTAGCTCGAATGACAGAGGTAGGAATCCCTCTTTCCTTTTCGGTTTAATCTTGCGCAGGTAATCGGTCACTGTACTGTAACCACCGGCATATCCGTATTCATCTTGTAACCGCTCATACATCCTACGGCCGGTATGTTTTTGCTTTCGATGCCTGTTTATGTCCGTTGCCAATATTTCCTCAATTATCGGTATGTATGGTCCGAGGACTGGGTGATCTTTAGCCTTTGTTAACTTATATCGGGGAGGTTCAGTTTCATCAGAATCCAGATATTTGGCGATTGTATCGCGGTGATGGCCAGTAATCCGGCTGATTTCTCTGATACTTAACCCTTCTAAATAGTACAACTTCCTGATATCCTCTAATTGGGCCATCTTAATCATTTCCTTTCCCCCTGCATGATACTGTGTAGCAACATTAATCATACAGGAAAGGGATTTTAAGGTGGCCTATTTTACGCCAGCATCTGGTACATTTTTAGGCTAGCATTAACACGTGGTCTGACTGGGTTCGGCGAAGGTGGCATCTGCGAGGCAGCTGCTATAACAATATATAAGCTGGATCTTTTTGATATTAAAAATAAAGATCCCAGCTATACCACAAGTACTAGAACAAGCGTAAATAAATCTAGTTAATCACTGCCGTGGCATTTTTTATATTTTCGGCCACTTCCGCATGGGCATAAATCATTCTTAGATATCTTCCCTAAGTGTTTAATAAAATAATTGTTCTCTTGGTCCCGTTTCATAATTAGCAGTTGTTTATCTATGTATTTTTTTAAGAATTCATCAACAAACATATTTGGTCTGAATCTCTTTGATAAAATTGTATCTACAGAAAATACGGCTGCTTTCAAACCAACACCAGTTAACGGCTCAATACACCCCACACCTATTGGAATTACGAATTTTAATACCTTTGCATAGTCATTATTCCAGATAACTTCAAACTTGCTATTATTCGTACAAGCAACGTTATATAGTTGTGCAATATCTTGACCATCCTTATCAGTAAGTGATTGTTTGTTCTTACAAACCTCTTCTAACCACTCTCTATACCGTATGGCATGTTTATCAGCACGAATCCTTAAGATATCATTAAAATCAATCGCTTTATCACTCAATGCTTTGGGGATGTTCGCCACACCATTTATTTGACATATTTTCGTAAAGGCATCAAATTCTTTTTTGAAGTTGCTGTTGATGTAGGCTCCAGTTTTTATATCTAATAGTGATTGGATCTCAGGAGGAAGGATAATATTTTCAAGTCCTAAACTATTTATCATATATAAGAACAAGTTTAAGTACGCAACCCGATTATATATATACTGATTGTAATCATTGTCTCTGTCTGTGATTAACCCGTTATTAATGAGACCTAAGTTACTAATAATATTTAAATTTGACAAATCTTTGTTTATCTCTCGATTTAAATCTGCAATCATTTCCTTCGAATTATCTAACTTCGCCGAGGGCAAAATATTTTTAATAATTTTAGGAAATTCAGTTTTTTCGATTTGAAAACCATGAATACGGTAATACTCAGCAACACGAACTTCAAGATCGTGATTGTGGTTCGAGTCAAAGGATATGGATCTTACTCCATCTTGATTAATATCAAATATCGCTATTCTAATATCTTGATCATCGATTATTTTTAAAGCATCTTCACTAATAAGGGTGTTTACAATGCCAATTCCCAATACTCCCACTAAATATAAATAATCATTTACATTGATGTAACATGTATCATAGCATAGCAACTTATCAGACAATTCTGTATATGCTATTGATTTCTCTATTAAAACACGAGGATAAATCCCACTCCAATAACAGGTACTAATATTTTTCCCATTTTCATCAACAGCTTTAATGTAATATTTGTGGTTAATATTATCATGTAAAACGATGGGTACGAAGGCCTTGCTCATGCGTTTACCTCCCATTCCTTAAACACGTTCTTCTTTTTTCTATACTTTTTCGGCATTATTTACCACGTTCCCTCCTAAATGGCTTAGAGGTAAGATTAATCTTTATTTACTATGTCACATATCGAACTATTTAGTGGCATTTACAAAAGGGTTAAAATATCTACTAGATGGAAATTTAGGTATATCAACAAAAAACTTTTCTTTTCTTAAGGAGCTTTTTGAACATGAATGATCAGGGTTTCATCTATATTCTGGGTAATGATTGCCTTGTCCCAGGCCTTTATAAAATCGGTCTTACTAAACAGTCACCAGAGAAAAGAGCTTCCATATTAAGCCAAAGTACATCCATTGCAGGCAAATTCGAAGTATTACATTTTAGAAAGGTTAATCATGTGGTGGAAGCAGAGAAAATGATCCATTTGTTATTAAGCGATTGCCGATATTCTCAAAATAAAGAGTTCTATTTAGTAGACATCAAAAGAGCAAAAAAGATGATAGAAAGAGTAGTTCGATATATTGATACAGAAAATTTTATCGGCGATTCTATCGGAATAAGAGAAGAGCTCATCTATGCAAACTATACAATCAAGCAAAATGTCAACGATATGAAAATCATACGAATGTTGTTTGCAGGCTCAAATCAAAATACAATATTTGATACTATTTCGAATACAAAGATTGATATTATACAAGGTTTTATTAATTCAAAACAAATAGCTGATTTTCTAGCAATACAAACAAATAGGGCTTGTAAAATTATGCACGATTTTGTAAAAAACCATGCCCAAACCGAATTGAAGCTTACTAATGGTAATATAAAAGTATTTGAAGAAATAAAGTATTCGCGAGGACTTTTAGCATGGATTTTTGATGACCAATTTAGAAAACTATTCATAAATTATAAGATTATTGAATAAGATAGAATTTGTATTATATCCATGAAGGGCGGCCGTATTATCCCCTTTAATCCTGGAGGGATAAAACGGCCTGGGCGAATGACTGGATTATCGAGAAGGCTTGGGGAACCTGTTCCGCTTAAGCTGCACACGTTCCCAGCTGAAGGCAGGATCAGGGGTTATACCGGTTTACATAACTGCTATTACTACGAAGGACCCTTGCGGGTTCCCTCCGCTACCGCTCCGGTCCATCCTAGAATAGAAGTTATGTAAACCTAGAAATCTTGTGAACAATGCAGTCCGGGTGGGCTCGGCGAATGTTATATCTGCTCAAGCAGATATTATTTTCTTTACGCATATTAGTAGAATGGTTGAATCAAGGGGAAACATTACCTGGTGTGGTTAATTTAAACAAATGCTATTCTTCTATTAGTCCATTGAGCCAAATACACAGAAGGAATTTCATTTGAACGATATATCCTCAATGATCTTACAAGTTCTAGTCAAAGGCATCACAATAGCTACACCTGTACTCTGGCCGCTCCTGGCACTTCTCCTACTATTATTTTGGCAAACCCATTTATAGATAGTACGAAGGCCTGAAAAAGATGCCCTATAAGAAGTAATATCAGCTTATTAGTATTGCACCTCTTTCCAGGCGTCCTGGGCTAATTTTCTATTTTAACCAACCTGCTGGGGGGGTTTTCCACTTACCCTTTGGTTTAGGGCGTTTAATAAGCTTTTCGGGAGATATTTCAACAAATGATATGGATACTTGAGGTTGTCCATGAATATGAAACACCTGTCTACGAAAAGCTTCCTTAAGTGGCATAAAGAAATTGCTTCCCCCATACTGACCATTATTAACCACTATTACACCTTGATACATATGATAATGAAGGCTGTCCGACATGCGGTCAAAAGTCCCTACATCCTGATTCAAAGCACATATAATATATATGTCACTTCTGGAACGAAGATCAGCAGCTAGTGCTAAATCTGTAGCGTCATAACATATAGATGCAGAAAGAACCAATGGGCGTTTTCTTTTATTACTATTCCATTGATATTCAATAAGCCACTGCGCTGGCCTAAAGCTTATTGGCTTTGGGTGAAGGCCTTTTTCGGGTTTAGTTAGGTTCTTTTTTCCTTGTTCGATGTAACGGATTTGGAGACCTTTAGAAGTGCTCCATTCAGGAATCACCCAAAGACAACTATTAATTAAAGGGGAGTCTTTCTTGTTGTCTTTCTTATGATAGACTTGTCCAAATAAGGCGATACATTTATGTTTTAATACAAATGGAAGAACCAAGCGATCAATATCATCTGGATGAATTGCTAACTCTGGGAAAATTATAAGATCAATTTTCCTCCCATCGTTGCGCGTTTGTTCACAATGAGTTTCTCTTACACTAAGCATATTCTCGACAGCTACCATAATCGCAGCTAAATGTGCACGTTGTCGACTTCTAATTGATTTATCGTTCAATTCAGGATCTCTATTATGTGATATGTAATCATCAAAGGTTGGAATTATTGATTGAATTATTCCAATACGCAAAGGACGTTTCCACGATCCTACCGGTTCACAGCCTGGCCATGGTGCTTTTTGCTCAAGTAATAAAGTGGATGTTTCTTTATCGCGTTGGTTAAGAAGTCGATTTAAACGCCGATCAATTAAATTCTTTAATTGCCTGATAGGCTTTAAGGGAACCATGATTCCCGATCCAGGCCACCGAAGTAACTCAAATAAAAGATTTTCAGTAAAAGATGATATTGGTAGCCACGAAGGTCCAAAAGCATCTCGTCCTTGAACTGCTGAATATCTTTGTTGTTCCCAATGTGAAATTGGCCGTCTATAACTAAATTTATAATGTTGCTTTTTAGAATTGTAATTATTATTAAAATTAGACAGTCCAAGAAGCGCATAACGTAGGATCAATCCTATTTGATATTTCTGCTTTTCTTCTTTTGACTCACACCATGATGGAGGGGTAAATAAATCTGTATGGATATTAGGTTTTATAATATCAAAAGATTTGCCGTCAATTTTTCCAAATTCGTATCCGGTACTATCGGCATACTTACATATAATTTTCCACGGTGTTATCTGATTAATAGATTCCCGTTTTAAAAAGAGCCAGGACGCCAATTGAAGTAGATTCTCTTCATCAAGAAATGGATTTTCCGATCCAGAAGATATTTCTGCTAGTATACGATAATCTGGTTTTGTAATGGGATACTCAAAACCTAGTCGTTGAGCCGTTTGGTATAATCCGGGACTTGCGTTTTCTCTGAAGTTACGCCATAGCTCATAAGCAATTTCAGGTGAAATAGAATTCACCTTTACTAGGAAATCTTCTGATAACCTATCTTTTATACCAAGGTTATCAAATCCACGGACCCCAAACCCTGTCTTTACCAATACAAGTAATATAGCACGCTGGTCCAGGTCTTTAGGAACCTTTCCAGACATAAACCTGGAAAGATCCCAATAACGCGTTAATAGATTACCCCCTATCGAATTATGTGTTAGCATTGTTTCTGGGAAAGCATTTTGTGACCCTAAATAAAGAAAAACCTGTTGCATTAGATACCAGGGAAAACGAGAATTACGACCGTTTGTTTTCAGATAACCACTGACAATCATGTGCGCTTCTTGAATAAGAAGTTTATGATATTCATCAACAAGTAAGGTACCTGGTAAACATTCGTTTTCATACACTATTCCGGTTTCTGTGGCACCTGCTCGAAAAAGTTCTGCTAAACAATATAATCTAACCTCTCTTCTAGCACGTCTTGATGTTTCCCAACCAGGTCGAAGCATCCTCAAAATTAGTTCAAGAAATTCCTTGTCAGGATATATATCTAGTGCAATTCGTAGGAGCCGAACATTTGCAGGATTCTTTACCCATTCTTCAATTAATTGGGCAGAAAAAAGTTTGGCGCGTTCATCTAATTGTTGTTTTGTGAGTACTAACTGCGGTATTAAAAATTGTTCGTTTTTAATATTTGAATCTTCTTTACCATCATTTGGCCCTTCATCATCACTCAAAAGTGGCCTAAGTGATCTAAAGGTTCTACGAAATTTTCCTGCTGCAAACCTTGCAGCAGTCTCATCTTTCATATCTGGAATACCAATTAATAAACCTGAATCAGAATCGTTATATTCAGAAGAATATCTTTGTTGAGTACGAAAAAATCCTTCTATCGCTGCAATAATTTCAGTCCCATGTTGCATATCAAATGGACCGGAAACCTGATGTTGTATTCGATCTGCTTCACTTGATTGTTTTACTAAGAATTGTTTATCACGGTCTTCAACAGTAACCTCAGTTTTATTTTCTGCAATTTTTAAGCCTTTTGCGTGTTGATTTAATAACTGCTGTACCCAATTCATTACATTTTCTTTAATTTTCTTCTCTGATAATCCTTTAGGTACCCTTAAAACAAATCGGAGATCATCTACGTAATAACAAGCATCTTCAAGAATAATTCCACTACCAAGCCATTCTTTGCCCAATGATTTACGAAGAGCATTTTCAAAGTCAAACATAACTATATTGGCAAAAAATCCCGCTGTAACAAGACCTTGAGGCAAGGCAATTACTCTGTTAAGAATATCACCAGCTTGTTTAGTCCTTTTATTATTTCTAGCCCACTGCCAATTAAAAACACGTTTAGCGAGTAGGAAAAATTCGGTTTCTTCTGGCCTCTGTTGATACTTCTTTAGTTTGTTCCATAATAAACTAGGGGTTACACGATCATAAAACTTGGAAAGATCGCTTTGAATGATAGCAATTTCATATTCTTGATTGTTTGTTTGTATCTCTGCGTTTAGTGATTTAGCAACTATATTAGGTCTTTCTAGGAATGTTCGGTAATCCTGATAATATTGGCGATAGATTTTAGAACTTCCCCATCTGTGACAAAGGCTTTCGTCATTATTTTGATCACAAAAAAGTCTATGTCCATAAGCAAGTACTTTTTTACGATTCTCTTTTATTTGGGTAGTAAGACATGGATTTCCCATAGCTGATTCAACACGGTTTGCCAAACATAACATGATTGCAGTCGCCACTACCTGATCTTGAAGATCTACATGAGCAAGAGGGCGCATTTTATTATCCACATTATCTTCTTGAGGCTCCCAATTATCGCCATGATAAGTCCATCTTTGATTTTTTGGAGCTGGTACTAACATAATTGGCCGCGATTCCCAATTCTCAGGTTGTTTCAGCCTATTTTGTATTTCTTTTATAAAAGATGGTAATCTTAAAGATTCATAATCAATCCCCAGAGTATCCGCATACCAACTGTGAGAACGTAAATATGAGGATGTCTTTTTCCACGCTTGAATAAGAACGTAATCCAGGCGAACGTCTTCGATAGATGGCGTCAGATCCTGTTTCATAAGATTAGAGCCCCTTTATTATTAATAGATATTATCAAATAAATTTTTCACTAATTGTTTTATCGGTTAGCTCGGTATATTGTTACAGTTATTGAGGACAATCCATCACTAGTTTTTCTGATTTTATAAAGAATTTTTATCAAGTTGTGGTAAGACACGTATAGTAAAAATAGGTAGTTAAGCATCTCATACCTTAAGTCTGCTGTTGCATGACAGGTATCTGTCCCGCAGATGTTCATTATAAAAAGAGAAAATAGGCCATTCCTTGCGCCATAAATGGCGCTATGGATCGCCTATTGTTTATCAAAATATTAAGTTCACTCTCTTTGTTACTTTTCCTGGTTTGATTCAATTAAAAGCCCAATGATTTGTTGGCAGGATCTAAGGCCGAGTTTTGCCTGGTCCTCAGTAAGAGCGCCATTTGCGAGGGCCTGTTGAATTGATCCAATTACCTCGTCCTCCAGTTTTTCAATGTCGGATTTATATTTCATTCTATCCGAATCAAAATCCACTTTAGCATCAAAATCCTGGCGGCCCAGAAGGGAATCCACCGACACATTATAAAAGTCCGCAAGTTTAACCAGCATATCAAGATCGGGAGTCCTGTAGTCTCTTTCCCATCCTGCCACAGTGCTAATTCCAACACCAAGCGTTTCAGCAAGGTTCTTTTGGGCTATTTTTCTCACTTCTCTTAATTTCTTTAAATTCTGGCCTAACACAACCCCGCCTCCCTACTGTGCTTAATTATACTTACAATTTGTAAGGGAGAAATAAATTGTGCGATATGCACCATAAGTAATTGACATTGCTCATAATGAGCATATACTATAATTATGATTTCCAATCACTGGGAGTGATATTATGAAACCATTGGCTTTATACCGACAAGAAAGATCCTTATCTCAATGCCAATTATCAAGAGAAATTACCAAATCAGGGACTAGAATCAGCCCGGCCAGCGTTGCCATGTATGAACTGGGCAAGCGCCAGCCTCCCTTGGCCAAAGCCCGAGCGATTGCGCAATTCTTTGGAGTCACTACTGATGATATTGAGTATGGAAAAATAATTCGAGGAGAATAGATATGAAAAAACCTAATTTAGTAACGGATACCGAACCCGAATTAACCGCTGCCAAAATGGTAAACAAAATTGCCTTTGTGGGTGTAACTCGTCCCGAGATATTGGCCGAAGGATTTTGCCCCAATTGCATAACAATGGTCGATCTATGGGTAACCGGTCAGGGTTTGGAATTATCTTTGCACGGCAGAGGATACACTGTAGAACCGCCAATTGAGATGGACAATGAAGAAAAAAGGGCTTATCAACCCAAGGCAAAGTACTCTTCGGGGTCTAAACCCACGACCATTGAGGACCCACTATTTCATAAAGAGGAAATATCTCTAATATCAAAGATGAGTGACTTTTTGTTCATGCCCATATCATGTCAAATCAACTTGAAAAGTACGATATTTTTCGTCCTATTGAGCTTCGCATCAATAGCCCTATTAATCCAGGGCCTCTATTATTTCTGGCCAGCTAATGAAGAAATCCAGCTTATATCCTTGAATACTAACTGGGCCGTTATCATAAGAAACCTATTTCTTGTCCTTTTAAGCTTAATTGCTATAAACTTTGTATCATATAAAGCCGGTTTCTCGGATTCCGGTCCCGATCAAATAGATAAGTGGACTCTGGGCTCTTCCATTGTGGCCTTTAGCTATTGCCTCCTTAACAGCATCATTCTTCCTCTTTTATTTATAAGCCACTTAAATCTAGCCTTATAAATTCCTCAACAATGTGAGCTAATTCATGTTTACAATTATATGATTCAAAAGTACATTTCTGTTATTTCTTGAATGGGTTGATAATCCAACCCTGATTTCAGAGAATCTTATATTTTTGTCCTCTAAAAAACCAACTAGTTTATATGGGTAATTCACACTAGATAAATAATTAAAATATTTGTTACACAGACTATTAAAATTGGCCGCTTTAGAGTAAATCAAAACAAAATTTTGTGTTAGGCCATTGGAATCGTATCCAAATATTTTTTTTAAATGTAAATCAATATAACTTTTGTCTAATGACCCTAAATTAAATGCTTCTACAACAGCAAATGGCTCTCCATTAATTTTTCTAACAAAGATATCAAGTTCTCCTGCATTCTTACCTTCATGTGACCTACCCCTCCGCGTTTGGTCCTGAATTTGATATCCTGCAAATTCAAGTAGAGAGGCAATATATGTATTTCTTTCATCTTCAGTAGCGTTTGAATATAGTTTGTTACTTTGTATTTCTAGGCATGCGCTTAAAAGTCTATTAAAAAGCTCAGTATATTCGTCATCTAGAGACGAACTTGAGTCTGTGAATTTTTTGGTTTCCAAGTATAATTCTCTTAAATCTACCGGCATGAGATCTATGTAATTATCTAGATCTACATCGGCGAATATAGTGTCCATTATTTGCGGAGAGTGTAAGAAAATAGAAACCAAATGCTCTAAATTATTTGGCAAAAAATCGTGATCACAGAAGCAAAAATTCATGTAATCGTCATAATCTAATAATTGCTCCAGTAGATAGTTGCTTCCATCAATATCATCTAAATACTCTTTTTGAAAAACATTTATTTCCTGTACCAAATCCGATCCCAATTTAATTGGGATAAGGATATCCTCATCACCTATATCCTTCCACCAGTTCATTATCATATATAGTAAATACTCATACTTAGGCTTTAGATATTCCCTTGCCAAAGGCGATATAATAATTTCATATAGTTCGTCCACTAGATTTTTACATTCATCCGGTTTTCTTAAAACGTAGTCTCGCGGCAATACTTGCAGAAGCTTTTCCTTAATTTCAAACCCATCGTCCTCATAGAGATAATCAAGGTAGACCCGGATTATTTCTTTAAGATTTTCGTTTACATATGATGTTATCTTTAGATTTAAAGATTTATCTTGATCCAATAAATATATCCGTATCATAATATCACCTTAACCTTTTTCGAAGACCATGTTTTCTTGCCTTTGAGTTGTATCTCATATTTCTTCCAAGACAAATCAGTTCTTTTTTAAATTGTTTAACTCTAATAAGAATGTTGCAATTGTTGATGCTGCATTTACCACGAAATTTGAATGAGCGGAGCTGATATTTGACGAAATCATACCTTTACCGTGCCCTGTGCCAACCAGATTCCTTACCTCCCCAACTCCAACAACAATTTGCCCAAGATTACTAAGCGTTCTTTTCAATACTTTATCTGCATCCTTATCTCCACAAGATGTAGGTTCAATCAGAAGTTCACGTTGTACCCGTTTCAATAAGATAGGAAGATCGTCATTTTTATCGTATGTGCCTCCGATAGAGCTTTCCATAATTACCTTGCATACAGTCTCCAGCAGATCTTTTGAAGATCCGATAGCTAATTCCGGATCAGTATTAATTGCTCCTCGAAGTCTCATCAAATGCTTGTTTAATTCTTCGACATTATTTCTGGATATTGCCTCTTGTAAAGATAAAACGGGAATCGAATAATTAGGAATTTGCTTAAGAGTTTTTCGCATAATATAAGGACCTGCCTCATCGCTATTCACAGGCATCATAGGATCATAATTCTTGAATATTATCTCCTCAACATGACTTATCATATCTTTTTCAGCAAAATGATCGATATCATCAGGTACTGAAGAGTGCCAGCTTAACCACCCATCATATGATTTACTACTTGAAAACGAACCAAGAACAACAATGTTATAAAGAAGCATTTGCCGGTCAAAATCCAACGATAAATCTTTTGTAACTTCATCGCTACTTATTTCATCAAGATCGGGATTCCTATTAAATAAAGCTTTTAAATATTCAAAATACTCAACCAATAGGTTTTCAGCATGTTTACCATCATTTATAAAAAACAAACCAAAAAATAATAAACGGTAGATATTTTGATTGGAATCCAGATTCACCGCATATCCAATTCCCTTTAAACTAGCCTCGACCTTTGATGCTCCGAACCTATGGTGGAGTCTATTTTTAGAAACATGCATTCCTTTAGACCCCTTATAGTACTCCCATATATAGTTCAAAATATCGGATTGAAGTGGTGTTATACTGTTTCGAATGTTGTCAAGGCGAGAAATTAAATTCAAATAAATACCTCATTTATATTAGACTAAGGTTCATACTACCTGTTTAAATCATTGTTTTATGCTTTATTTCGGCATTAATTTCTATGCTCCTTTTAATTTCTGGATTGTCAAGAAAAGTTAGTGGTCTCCTTACTCCATCCAGCGGACAATAGAAATATGCAGATAATTGTCGCTTCTCGTGTTCAGAGGTATAATTTTCCTAAAAGTAGCATGTAGGTAAATTTATCTATATTTATAGGTGCCTGTTAGAACGGGGGAATTTTAGTGAATAAAGTAAGATACCCAGATGAACTTGCTCTTTTGGATAAATACTTATGTGGGGATCAAGTAGCTGGTGAAGAGTTATTTGGTGCTGCTTATCCAACAGTAAAAAAATTCGTTTTTGCAGCTACTAAAAGTGATATAGTTCTTTCTAAAAATGATAAAGAAGATATCATCTCAGAAGCGATGATTAGAGCTATCGATCATCAGCATCTATATAACGGAAGTTCAAAGTTTCAGACATTCATAATCGGCTATGCCAAAAATATCATTTTGGAACAGCATCGTAAAAGAACTAAGGAAGTAACAAAGACTGTTTCTCTTGATGATGAGTTTACATTTGAGGCTATTGACCCATTTGATAATCCCTTAAAAGTGATTATTAAAATGGAACAGCTTGAAGCTATACAGCAAGCCATCAATCTATTACCAGAAGAACAAAGAACAGTCTTAATATTAAGGATTCTTAACGACATGCCTTTTAAGCAGCTAGCATTATTGGTTGGTAAAAGCGACGATGCCGTCGACTCCCTATTTCGGAGATCAATCAAAGGTTTTAAAAATAATTTTGAAAAAATCTATAATGGTGCGACGGATTTTTAAATTTCTAGACATTAACGTATAGGAGGGAAATAAAATGATTACAGTTGATTATGCTTTGCGCATTTATACAGATATGCTAAATGCAGGAGATAACATCGACATAAGTTACTTTAAAAAAAACTTAAGCGTTAAAGATTTTGAAGAATTTCAGGAACTTATTCCGTTTATAAACCTTCTCAAGTCTTCTAAGGTAACGGAGAAATTCCAAACCGTGTTTAGCAAGGTGGATGCTCACAAAAAGTCTATATACAATTTATCCTCAGCTGCAAATTTTAGGTCCCAACCTAGCGCTAATTCTGAGGAAGCAACCAACCGGCTTAATCAAATATTTGAAGAGGAATTTGGTGATGAGTAAATCTGACGAAGGGTCCTTTACTGCCTTTAAGCTTAGACAGGATTTAGGAATAACCCCCAATGAGTGTATAGACTTGGACCAGGTAGCAGAAAAATTATCGATACGAGTAAAGCGAAAGGACTTGGGGGTTGGTATTGAGGGTGCCTGTAAAAGCGTAGGTGCAAAGCGGCTCATTGTCTTAAACCCCAATCCGTTTAGCTCCCAAAAAGAAAGGTTTACTTTTGCACACGAAATAGGCCATCTTCTGATTCATCACGGTTCTTATATATGCCCTAAAGACTCTTTTTACTTATATAAGACACAAAATGATAAAGAAAAAGAGGCAAACGATTTTGCTGTAGAACTCTTATTACCGCGTAGAGCAATATTAGATATCTTTATACAGAAAGATTTAACATTCACATTGATTGAACAGGTAGCAGAGAAATATAAGACATCATTATCGGTTGCTGCAATACGGCTAATCCAGATATTTAACGATAGTGCAGCAATAATATGGCATAATGGACAGCATGTAGTATGGAAAGTTAAAAGCGACCACTGTTTATTGAAGCTGTCGGATGTCATTTCTCCAATGGCTTTGGTATACAAAACTGATGAAAGCAAAACAGATATAAAGGGTAATGTTGATATTGTGTGTTGGATTGATAACGAAGTGGACAATTTAATCTGTGAAGAGGAAACACACTATTTTACGAAATTGAAAATGTATTTTACTATACTAAAATTTTATGAGGAGGATTGATTAATACGATATCTTTAACAGCCGAAAGGCTGTTTTTTTATTGGACAATAATAGCTCATAACATTTTCTTATAGGAAGTGTAGAATATTGGAGCTTTTATATATAATCGCAGCGTAAATTCGGGCGTGTTATCAACACAAAAAATCTATCAACTAGGAGGAAATCTTAAATGAACATTTCGGAAAAATTTGGATTAACTATTGCTGGTCATCGAGATATTGATTTCGTGGACATAAATCTTGACACGGATACCGAACTCTACATAGACCCTACATTAATCGATGGCCTGCCTACATCTTGGTGTCTCGAGACGAAAGAAATATTATCGGATTTCTTTGATGAGGTTTTTAAATGCTGCAAAACAAAAGACTATTCCAGATTGTATGAACTGGTCTCCTTTGGAAAAGAACCTAACGAAACAAAGTTAGGTTTATCTATTGAACAATCGTGTGGGAAAGGATCAAAACCTGAAAGTTTATTCAGGATATTTAAGTCAGTAGCAGCCCAATGCTTAATAGAAAAGGGCATTGTTGAAAAACCTGCTGAATTGTGTATCTTTGTTAGCAATTTCGCAGAGGACAGAATGTCTGACTTGGTCACAAATATTATTCGAGGGCAGTTATATAAATTCACACTACAACAATGTAGTAAACTTGGGATTCATTTGACGCCTGAACAGTATAATTTGGGACGGTATTGGGATATATCTTCAAAAAATTGGCAGCCTTTGGTCGGAAATGCTTTGATAATAGATGGTCGTAAAATACTATTAGTTCCCAAAATTATCGTACGCAGAAAGTTCATAATTTCCGTTGCCCAATATATTCAAAAACATGTTTTGACCTATAGGCAGTCTTATCATCTTGAGAAAAGAACGGGGCTAATTCACCGGCGATATAGCAAAAAGAAAGGTTATTATTATGTACCTCCAACCAAGAAAGAAGTTTATGAGAAAGAGGTTAAGGGGCAAGATCATAAGGACTTGGCTAGAAATTTCGCAGAGCAAAATCCCCATTTATCCGACAGGTTCAGGAACCAGCGAATCTGGGCAAGGGACATTTGGGATTATGTGCTGTCCGATAAGATGCTTAACTACTACGTTTATAAGAAAAAGGCACGTAGTGCATAATCGTCATCAATATCAATCTTAGATTATTAAGAATTTCATTTTACTGACGTTGCACCGTGGTTTCCGGCGCTTTTTTAAGCGCCGGGATGTAGCTAAGAAAACTAAGATTAATTCAGCCTTTCTGTCAATATATTAATGCGTCAAGATTTCTAACTGTGGGGTAAGACAACAGCTTGATCAGAGTAGCCTCAATAATTCGAAAAATAACATCTGCCCTGCAGATGCTACCTTCGCCGAACCCACCCAGACCTTGCCTTTAGGGAGCCTTCTCGGTTTGCATAATTCCTATTCCAGGATGGACTGGAGCGAAGCGAAAGGCACCCCGCAAGGATCCTTCGTGGAATAGTAATTATGCTAGACCGGTATCACCTAAGACCCCGCCGTTAGCCGGGAACGTGCAGAGCGAAGCGCAGCATGTTCCCCCAGCCTCCGCCAAAACAAAAGTAGACGCCCAGGCCGCGTTGTCCCTCCAGGATCAAAAGGACAAGGCGGCCGCCAGATTCAGATTTCGCTGTAAGTATTCCTGACATAATGAAAGATACCATCGAGGGCATGATAGAAGCAGAGTGGAGCGGAGCAAAACGCAGCTGCTATGATGCCCCGAGCACCGAGCGGAAGGATCAGGCGCAGGGCCGGTGGAGATTAAGATACGGGAGATGTCGGTGATAATCCAGGAGTGGCCGGAGGGTAAGCGATGATACGCGCAGCGGATCAGCGCCAGGCCCCGGAGGACAATCCGGATCTTCTAGATACATAAAGACACTAGGTGTAGAAGGCCCGTAGCCTGTTCCTGGAGCGGGGTAGGGCCAGTCTCGGCGCGCGCGAAGCTGTGCGACGGGGCGGCCCGGTGCTCCATCAGCTCCAACCTGCCCAGCAAACACCGGGGAGCTGGTCCGACCGCAGCGAAGCGGAGATCGGAGGAGCGGGCGGGCACCGAGCGGAAGGCGATGCCCGGAAACCGGCTGGCCATATTCCCCGGTGCCAACCGAAAGGGTACCGGTTGGAGGGCATGGCCTGGAGCGGGAGAGGCGGAGTGCGGCAGCGCGGGTGCTTCATGACTGATGGTCCTCTTTGACTAAAAAGACTAACCCGGTGCTGCCGCGCCCGCCGGTTGGGCATATAAATTGATATTATTATTCGTTCGAATCAATTTTCTGACTAATAATTAACTAAATACACTTCGCTTAATCGGGATAAATCGGGATTTAGACATATTTCTAACTAAAACTTTTAACTAATTTATAACTAAATCTACCTCAAATACATTTAGACTGTTCTAAACGTGAAGTGTTCTAAACTTAAACATTGCGACAAAATTTTGTTTGAATTAGGCTACATAGTTGGAATAAAGACAGATCAAAAAGAATATAATCATAATAAGGAGTTAAGAACTGCCATTTTGGCGGTTTTTTTGCATGAAGGGGGGATTTACAGGAATTGGGTGGGATAATTTGGTTTATTTAAGGCTATTAAGGTTTTTGGGGTCGAATATTGTTTGGGAGTTGTTAATATGGATGCAAGAGACGAAAAGCAAATCATTAAACTGGCACGCGAAGGAAAACAGATCTCTAAAATTTGCGACGACTTTCCTCAATATGATTATTGGGATGTATATTGTGCTGTATACGGAGCTGGCGAAAAAAGTGCTTTAGGAACAAAAAGAATGATTACTAATAGGCTTAATTGGTTATTAAAGTCTAGTCCTCAGCAGCAAACAGATCTAATTGAAGAAATAAATGATTTAGTATGGCACTTATATACCCGCTATCAGGAAAGTCAAAAAAAGCTAGATGAAATCAGGCACATAATTAATCGGTAGTCTTCTACCTTCGATCATTTGAATTGGACTTCGGAAAGGAGAAACGGAATTGTTTACATATGTCCCGATATTAAGATATCAAAAGGAAGAAAAGGCTGCATTTAAATCGATAGATCTTAGTTCTAAATTTTTGCCCTTAATTGAAATAATTCATGCAAAGGGGCAGAAAAAAACTGCCGATACTTTTGTAAAATACTACACAGAAGAGTTTACCAGCCTCGAAAACCCAATACTAATTGATATTCCAACTTATATGAGGATTTCAAATAGTACAAAAAATAATGTGAGGCCTTTTCTCGAACCAATAATAGCAAATCCGACTTTACGGGCTGCACACTATAACCAGCTTAGAAACCTGAATATTATTCCAGTTGTAAGTTATATACCTAACGTAGCTGATTCTAGGATAGTGGTTAATCATCTGGATAAAGAATTCAAAAGCTTATTGAGTTTTGATAGAGTTGCATTCCGAGTTTTTAAATCTCACTTTAATGAAGCTATAGCTACAATAGAAAGACTTATTCGAAAAGATGATATTCTGATATTTGACCTTAATAAGGAATATCATAATAGTAAAAAGTTAATTGATGAATACTACAAGAAAGTTGCTAAACTTAAAAAATCTATTGGCTGCAAAACCGTTTTAATTCGTTCAGTAATCAATGACCAATTGACCAATGCTGAATTACCCCACAGTATACCAATTGATGAATATGACAATAGTCTTTTAAAAGATTATAAATCCCTCGGGTTCGATGCTTTTGGAGATTTTGCTGGTATTAAGAAGGATAACTTAACTAAAGGAGGACCTGGTGGGACTTGTGGTTTTGTTTTTTATCATTGGGATAATAATGAGTATATTGGTTTCAAGGGAAATACTCCGAATAAATTAACTGAATATTCATCTATAATCGTACCCTCTGTACTCAAATCCAACTATTATAAAGCATTTTCAAGAAAACACCATAGAGAATGTCCTGGATGCCAAATAATTCAGCGAGCTAAAGAAGACCCCTTATTGGAAAAAGTTGACCAGTTTGCAAAATGGAAACGAATTACCGTAATGCATTACCTTCATACCATGGAGGAGTTTTTATAATAGAGCCATTTAGGATCACTTGCAGTATTAAAAAACACCTGCATATCGATAGGTTGTATCAAATTGAAACATTTTTGTAGATGACTCCATCTATCGCTAAACCTTTTTTTCAGAGCTATTTTAAAATATTCATTAAGCAGATTGCTATCTAATACATCTAATAATATAGCTTCGCGTTGTGAACGTCCTGATGGAATGTGGTCTTCGCCAACACTTTTTAAGATAAACTGAATATCTTTTGAAGTAAGATTTTTAATTTGTTGCTCCTTATCCAAAAGGGGGCTTATTTCAGCTTCCTGCTCAATCCAACAAGTGAATTCGTTATTACAAAGTTCATAGATTATAATGCCCGAATGTAAAGGTAGTATTTCTTTGGCCTTTTTTAAATGTTTCTCATGAATTAATACATAAGAAAACTCAAATACTTTGGAATAATCCAACATCTGTTTCTCAAGTTTAGTCAACGAATCTAGTTCCGTCTTAATCTCATAAGCCATAGATTTTCCGTTTATACGAGAAATATCCACCCGGCTTTTATTAACGTTCATTTCAAAAACACACACTTCATTGATATTATCAAGATACTTTTTTATGAAGTGGTATTTAATTACTCTCTCACCAGGATAATACTTCATGATCAAATCATTAATTATAGTATGACCTATAACTTTTTTTCTTAGGGTTTTTATTTTAGCGTATGCATTTGAAGGGCATAGTTTTTCTATTAGACTCCATACTTGATAATCAAACATGTATGATTGATATGCAGATTGAAAATCCCAGGCTAATTGCTTCAACTGTTCTGTTGTCAAACAGCTTTCCAGGACTTCCATTGTTGTCATTCTTTCTCTTTCCCCCATGCCTAACTTCCATATGATGGTATTAGGTCCTTATGTTTCTAGGTTCCTGTTTATTAATAATACCATTTATGCAATCGGTTTCATCGTATCTTTTGTGATTATATTGCTGTCGCTAAATTAAGGTTATTCATAATTTTCTGGTTTTTCCTCAGAGTTTCAAGATATATTACGGACTGTTGTCCTAAATATCGAAAAATCGATCTTATTACATTATTTTTACTTTTAAGAAGTTCACAACCAAAGGAATATTTTCATTAGTCAGAGGAAGCGAGTAAGGGGTGAAACTTGTATTTTTCAAATAGGAAACCGGCTCATTATGACTATTGTTTATAACCCTATATACCTAAAAAGCCCCATCGTATTTAAAATCGTAAGTATGGATTCTTGTCAATCATTGCACTTTTAACTTTCTCTCGTAACATACCCAACAGGTCCTTTTCCTGTTCCAATGCAAAAAAGTATTCCTCAAGATCACATAATACTATTGTCTTTTGAACCAATGCTTCCTTGCATTGTTGAACAGCAGCGCTCGTAAAACCAGCTGAAGAAATAATCATTCCTCGAACATCTCCTCTGTTGAAAACTCGAACAAGATGTTGACCGACTTCAGCCGGGCCCAACTTATTTTGATACCATTTCATTTCAACCAAATAAATTTCCCCGTCTAGCTGTATTACACCATCAATTTGTTCAACTACTCCGATGCTATCAAGTTTTATTGTAAATGCCTCTCTTACCAATATCCCTTGCGCTTCAAACAGTGCATTTAACACTGCTTCGGATTTCTTTCCTCTTTTGTGTGGATCCTTCTCCAAAAACAACGCCGCAAAATCATCTTTTATACGTTTTAATTTTTCTCTCTCCATCCTTTGAGCTTCAGCTTTTTGTTGGGATTCAGCCATATATTTTTTCTTTTCCATATCACGTTCTAATTTCATCCTAGTGAAAGAATCTTTGACGTTTACTGTGTCGCGAATTTCAGCAACTAACCCTTTAGCTTTCAATCGGTCATTGTCCCAACAAGTTGAAAAGCTTTCAAATTCTATAACTCGTTTTAGAATTTCCCTACGTTCTCTTAAAGTCGCTTCTCCCTTCTCATTTAATCGGGTAAGCACTTTTCTCGTTATTTCAAATTTATTTATAGAATTTGGATCTAACTTTAGTTGTTGTCTAATGTCGGTTAGCAGGCTTTCAGAAACCCCTGCGCCATAAAAGAACAATAGAACATCTTTCTTGGATCTATTCAGAAGCGGAATTGTATCGATGAGAAGACTCATCAGCTCTGGAGGATAATGAAAAATTATATTAACCAAAACATGCGCCCCCGTATTTATTTCTCCATCCACCAGCACGCATACCATACGTGTCTATACTTCGTTTGCACTCACAACCACATCAAACGGAACTCCCAGCAATTCGAAGTGTCTTTGTCCGCACCTTATTTTATCGGCTTCGCTTGTACGCAGCTTCAGGAGGTCCCGAGTGCCTTTTGTTTCCCGAACCAGGTAAAGGGCCTGCCCGTCATGCTTGAGTATGGCCCAGTCGGGGTTGTATCTTCCAACCGGAGTATCAATCTCGAACCAGTAAGGTAGTTTTACAAATAATTTTATATCTTCTCGTGCATCCAGCTGTTGGGCAAATTCCCGTTCTAGTTCAGAGTCATAGACTACATATTCATATACTGACTTGTTAACCTTAAGCGCCGTCAGGTAATTGATAAGTTCTTCATTCTTGAAAAGCACCATTTCCCATTCTGCCTCAGAACCGCTGCCGTCAATTAGTTCGTATTTTATCCCATCCACCAACAAACGGTGTAATTCATATTTTAATATCGATGCTACACTATCCATAAAATGCTGCGGATTGTTGAATAATTCTGCTAGACGTCCTGATTCCTTCAGAATACGGACCAGCGTAGAACGGGTGAGTTCAGTCTCGTTTTGTAGATAAGCCAAAATATCTGGAACAGGAAGCCTTCCATACTCAACTTTTTCCTCAGCTACACTCATAGCTGTTGTAGTAACTCCGCCCTTAACTACACTTACTTGCCCTGCACTTACTCGAATGCGGGGTGCTTCTATTCGGTCCATGCGTTTAATGGTGTCTACAGCTTTATTTACGAGAACATCAGTCTCAAACTCTACCCGATAAGTAGTTCTGGGCTTGATTCGCTCCCACAGTTCCTTAAATTCCGGGCTCAGAACAACCTCTTTCTTTAACCGATTGGGGCCATCGTCTCGTTCCCTCCTGATATGGCGTTCGATTTGATAGGTGGATAACAAATCGATAACCGCTGGGGTTAGATCCTGATAAGCTTCAGGCAATTCTAAACTAAAGTCCTTGTTCTTTGGATCAAAGTCTGGCTGGATACGGCCAGTGACATCAACCATATTCTGTTCTACCAGTGCGTTAAAGATTTTTTCTCCTGCCTCTCGTCCAATGGCGAGTTCAATACCGTCCACTACCCGGGTCAACCTGGCTAGAGCAGTTAAAGGTACTTTACCAAAGATTACTCCGCAATCTTCCTCATATTCAGTTTGCAGCGCCCTTGCGAACTCCTCATAGCTTTCGTTGGCCATCACATATAGTTTGTTTACCGATTCGTCAAATACGCGCAGCCCATTATTATCCACAGGTAAGCGTAAGCCCCGGCCAATCTCCTGGCGCTTTTTTATAGAGCTCTTGGTTTCATTCAAAGTGCAGATTTGAAATACATTGGGGTTGTCCCATCCCTCACGCAAGGCCGAATGACTAAAAATGAAACGTAGTGGTTCGTCAAGAGTAAGCAAGCGCTCCTTATCCCTCATAATGAGGTTGTAGACTTCATCGTCAGCCTGAGTGTCACCCCGTGTATCTTTCAGTACACCTTTACGATCCTGGGCAAAATAACCATTATGCATTTTTTCGAAAGGTTCTTTTAACCATTTCAAATCTCGATAACGCTCTTCACCGGCCAGCAAATTGAGTTCTTCCTCAAAGGCGAGAGCGAATTTCCCTGGAATAGGTTGCCCGTTCTCATCGTAATCACGGTAATTGGCTACACGATCAATGAAAAACAGGCTAAGAACTTTGATTCCCCGGTTAAGTAGCTGCAGCTCCTTTTCCAAATGCCGTTTGAGTGTGAACTTAATCTGGGTTCTCCATAATTCCTCACGCAGGCCTCCGATTTCCTCACCGAGGCGAAGGCTTTTGCCATTGCTAAACCTAATGAATTCACTACCCAGTTCGGCATTGATTTCAGCTACTGAAAAACCCTGTGAGTAGCAAGCACGCTCATTTGAAAGAGAATATAAATCCGAACCATCTTTAACAGTAACTAACTTTTCTTTCGGTCCAGTGTTGGTCTGCACATGAATTCGCAGTTTAGCTTTGATTCCATTTTTATATTCAATTTTCTCCGCACGCACAAAAGCGTCATTGGCTGCATCCTCGGCAACGGTGCTGGCCACTATAATCTGTTTCACCAGCTTCAACTCGAAAGCACGCACCGGGTCTAACCTGTAAACTAGATTATATGGGTTGCGATGGGTAGCAGAATAACGCAAAGTGCAGAGAGGGTTTAGCGCTTTGATAGCCTCCTGAGCTCGATCCGTTGAATCTACACTCTGCGGCTCGTCAATAATAACGATGGGCTGTGCTGCTTGCACAAATTCAATGGGTTGACGACCTGATAATTTATCGCTCTCCTTATAGATAACGTTGCTCTTCCGTTCATTCACAGTCCCTGTGAAGTTCTTGCGGAAGGCATCAATGTTAATAACGAGTATCTGTAGTGTATTGCTGGTTGCAAAATGGCGTAGACGATTAACTTTCTTGGCGTCATAAACAAAATGCTCAAAAGGCATATTATTATATAATGCCCGGAAGTGTTCAACTGTAATTTCAATATTTTTAAGAACGCCTTCCCGTATAGCTACGCTGGGTACAACAATGATAAATTTCTTAAAGCCATACCGACGGGAAAGTTCAAAGACTGTGCGTAGATAGACATAAGTTTTTCCCGTTCCGGTTTCCATTTCAACTGAAAAATGTGGACAACTGCGATTCTGGTCCGCTAAAGAATCATAAATCTCCCAAGCATCCAGAGGAACGGTAGGGTCAGAAATATCTATGTCATTTCGGAGTTGAACAGCCCGAGTATTAGCAAGGAGTTTATCCTCAGCCAATAGGAGGTGATTCCCAACACCCAGCTCTCCTTGAATCTGCCCGGCAAAGACACCTCCAATGTCGCCAAGATCTATGACTGAATACTCAGGCGCTCCCCGGGTTTGTCCCTCAAATAGGTCGGTAATGGCAGCCACGGCATCAAGTTGGAACGGCTGATTGGCGTCAAATTGAAGTTTCATTCCATCTGCCTCCCCTATACCGTCTTAAAGCTGGGAATGCCTTTGGTTTTAAAGACCTGCACTGCATTGGCCTTGAGCTGGTCATTACCAGCAAAACCTTCATCCAGGCAGACTATCCGTTCTGGTTTCTTCTCTGCCATTGCCCGTATAAACTCCAGAGTCAATTCCCGCTCCAAACATATGAAGAGTGCACCATCCAATACACTATAAACAGTCTTACTAACCAAGTTAATTTCTTCTACTCTAACAGCAAGTTCAAAACCACTCTTCAGAAGTATCTCATAGAGTAGGTCATCTGTGGTTCGCTCTTCAAGAATATGTTCCACAAAGAATTCCAATTGTTTTGCTAGCGCCTGGGCATCATGCTCAATTCCTGCATCCCATGGTTTGAAATTGGATTCTGCAAGTTTGAATACACGAAAGCCCCTGTCCTGCTGGCCTATACCCTCTAAATCAAGCTTACCTGCGTCCTCATCATTCATTTTTTTGATTACTCGGCGAACTCGCTCTTTAGTGATTTCCGCAATAGTCGGATAATCGTCCCTCCCTGTAGGCTCAGGAAGCTGAACTAGAATAAATTTGCGGTTACCCCCGTCCTGTTTATTTAAATTCAGTACTGCATGAGCAGTGGTACCGGAACCAGCAAAGAAGTCGAGAATAAGATCATCCTTAGACTTCAAGCCTACATATTTAAACCATCGCATCAAAACTTCATGGTCCTTTGGATTTTCAAAAATCTTCTCATTAAAGAGAGCCGTTAAGGAATTAGTCGCTTGAAGAGCACTGCGGTAAAAATAGGATCCTGCTACTTGAATCCCAACATCTTCATCACTGTTTTCGTAATCGTCATCATCAGCCCGTACCAAATATGTTTTTCGAATTGGTGGCTCGGTGTGATCATCCCGAAATATTACCTTACCCTTATTTATCATTTCTTTCATCTTTTCAGGTGTAGAATATCGCCATCCACCTTCTGGAATAGCACAGGCCTTTCCTGTAATAGGATGTATTACTTCGTACATGGGACCGCCGCCACCAGGCCAAGACATGTTGTCATCGCGCCAAACACCATTATCATCCACATTACCATAGCGACTCAATTTTTTACTAGGATGGTTTTTAGGTAGTAAAAAATAAAACTCTCTTATTTTCTTTTGTATTATTTGGTTATCTGTCCCGTATTTCTGCCTTAACCTAACATATTCTGCTTGGATCTCAGCAGCTCCAGGCTTAGCCTCCCTCCAGATAATGCCATTATCCGATAAAGTCCTCTTGTTTTTAGCAAAGAGTATAAGGTAATCATGGCCTACAGAGACTAACTTAGCGTCATTTTTTCGGCCCTTTTCCCAAATCAATGTGCAAATAAAATTCTCTTCTCCAAATATTTCGTTGCAAATGCCTCTTAGATTGTTTACTTCATTATCATCAATACTGATAAAAATTACCCCATCGTCACGCAGAAGATTCCTCGCTAAATATAACCGCGGGTACATCATATTCAACCATTTGGAATGAAATCTACCATCAGTATCGGTATTTGTATTAAATTTTCTACCCTCTGCGTCCACTTGCCCAGTGTATTCCAGATATGTCTGGAGGCTTTCTGTGTAGTTGTCAGGATAGATGAAGTCATTGCCAGTATTATAAGGAGGGTCAATATAGATCATTTTGACTTTTCCTAGATAGGATTTTTGCAGAAGCTTCAAAACTTCTAGGTTATCTCCCTCGAAGATCAGATTACCTGTGGTTTCAAAATTTATACTGTCCTCCGGGCAAGGTAGTAAGGTTCCCATACTCGGTGTCTGAATAGTTTTAAAACACTCGGCCTTGCCAGGCCAGTTCATCCCATAGCGCTCTCGGCCTGCATCCACCGCCTCACCTAACGCGAGCTTCAACCGCTCGAAGTCTATCTTCCCGCCTTCAGTGTTGGCTTCCGGAAATAGGTTAAGTAATTGCTGCTTCTTATCGTCTATAATATCCCCTGAACTTAAATCAAGCGTTTCCTGTATGTCTTCCATATCTATTCCCCCAGTTAAGAATAAAAACTGATTAAAAATGTACATAAATACTATATTCATGCTGCTTGCTTAGCAAATTCTTGGCCGTGAACCAGACACTTCTTCTTCTTCTTCGATTATTTGAAATAGATTTCCTTCTATACTTTTTCGAACGAAGCATTACAAAAGCTGTTCTAATTTATAACATAAAAAATTCAAAGACCTAAAATCTCTTCAGATCTTTGAATTTAGCGCTACTTATTACCTCTAGTCTTTATATTCTCGAATCGAATTCAAATGACTTTGCGTGTAACAACTACCCAATTAATCAGTTAGCTCTACCTGCTCCCCCGCAAACCTCCAGAGAATCTTAATCCGCAATATAGACTGGAGTGATTCTACCCATCTAGCGTAGGTAGCGGAAAAGTATTCTGGTTTTTCAAAGGCAGCTGTCCAGTTGATTAGAAGCTTCCGACTAAGTGACCTGGGTAAATTAATTGACCGGCTGGCGACAATGTCATTAGTGTTTGCTTCTATGACAACCATGGCTAATTTCTCGTCGGATGGCATCAAGAAAATCCGGTCCTCATTATAGACACACGGATCAAATGGGGTTTCAAATATAAAGTCGGTTTTGCCCAGGCGGAAGAATGGAAGGAGATGACCTGCAGAATCGTCTAAAATGCGCACTGCAATGGGCAGCGTTGACAGCTGCTGTAATTCTTTCTCAGATATGTTATTAAGGCAAATGATTAATAAGAGATGACCACTGGCATTCATAGCCAGTTTGCTATTCTCCTGGAGGGGCAAGGGCTTGTCTGCATAGGGCTTGAAAAGTTGGCCTACCTGAAATTCCGATGACTCCATTATTCTGACCTCCTGCATGTATGTTAAGAACAACCCGGGGCTTAGGAGGTCGAGATATAAAAAGTGCTAACTACCCGCCTTTTTTGCCCTGGTGTACATCGTAAATAATCAACACTTTAAGGTTATCCCACCCTTTAAATTCAACATTATTTCCTAAAATTTTCATATTATTACTATCTCTGTTAATATTATATACTCACAAAGAGACCTGGTCATTACACCAGGCCACTTATTTTTCACTATTCTTTTTTATTTCTCCCTTGATCTCATCAATGTCCCCGCGGATTTGACTTATTTCCGCAGCCATGGCCCGCTGGTTCTCAGCAAATTTGTCTATACAGGCAGCGAGCTTTTCTTCCCGATCCCGGGCATCTGCCATAATGCGTTCTTCCCGGGCGGCCGATTCAGTTAATAGGCGGTTGTTATAGGCATCAAACCGGTAGAGCATCCATCCTAGTAGAAGCGCCCAAGGACCGGCTCCAGCCAGGGCATTTAGTATTTCGGTTTCCAATATCCATCACCTCACAATCTACCGGTGATAGATTTAAAGCAGTGATAAATCGGCAGTATCCGTGGTTATGATCCGGGCTGAACTTTTACTAGCCAATACTCCGGTATCGGTAGTAAAGATGTTGGCGGCAATGATCGCGTCCATCAGAGCAGCGGCTTCCGCCCCGGTAAAGGGGTCTTTCACATTGGTAACATTCATAGTGCTCTTTTGGCTCAAAGCCGTAACGAAGGTCATTTCAAGAACTCTGGTTGCCATAGATTATCCTCCTTTCCTCCTATAATTTATAAAATCTCATCTTAAGGAGTCCCCTGAAGTTCGGCATTTTTTGCCCGGTTTACCGCTATTAAGGTCTTGGTCTGAGCGGCTACGATAGCATCGGCTACCGTCTTTACGGCTGCATCGGTGGCATCAGGCTTAACGTTAGCGTACTTCATGGTTTTGGTCAGCTGCCCTCCGCTGGCAGACAATCCATTATCAACAACAATATTAAGGGTATCGCTAATGGGAACAGAAGTTACTGCCATGTTTTACACCTCCCTTCAGGTATAAT
>JBDKUD010000148.1:0-14315 GCA_039679805.1 Syntrophomonas sp.
AGGAGAAGAACTACAACAGTCATGACTAGAAGCGACAGACAGCAGAGTATTGCTTCGGAAGGAATGGTCAGAGCATATTTTTGATATTTAGAAAAGATACTTAGAAAAAATTTAACTCCCATTGGAAGGCCTCCAAAGCCTTCTATATGCAGCAGCAGACCTATCTGGCGCAGGAATTCCCCTCCCAGTGGATGGGCGGGTGCCATAAAAATAAGGGCGCATAACCCGGTAGTTGCGGTACTGGGGGCAAATATAGAAATTAAGATAGTCAGAGCTACAAACAATAAAGAAACACAGGTAACAATGGCCACCAGGGTCAACCACTGGCTAAATGGCGGCATCGGAAGTTGCCAGCGATATTGAGATATGCCGGATATCTGAGCCCAGAAATAAGCGACGATTAGTTCGGCTACTAATAAAGGCACAATCATGAGAATGTAAGCCCAGAATTTTCCTAGAATCAGAGTCCGTCTCGGTAAAGGCTTGGAAAGAACCAGTTCAAGAGTACCTTTTTCTTTTTCACCTACCACCGCATCCATGGCTGCAAAAATTCCGATCAATGGACAGAGCACGGCAAAAAGTTCAAAGAAAGGATCAAGCACATTGGTAGAGTTGGCAGTTGGGCCAACTTCAGTGTATAGAGCCATTAAAATACCGCCAAAAATAAACATAAGTAAGAATAAAGTCTTGTAGTTGCGCAGATTTTCCTGCAACTCTCGTTGAATAACGGCAATAATCTTCACTATGCAACCATCTCCATTCAAGTTGTTCATTTGTTAAATATATCACTTTAACCGTGTTATTGGAAAATCACGAAGTATGCTGCCATCTTTAAGCAATTGCCTGATCTTAAATTCTAAAAGCATGTAAAGAAAACCGCCAAAGCTATAGCCAATCCCCCCAACACATCACTGGGATAGTGGGCCCCTAGATAAATTCGTGACACCCTCACCAGCATAAGTGGGTTACGAATAATATACTCAAACTTTTAAAACTATCTATAGGAGGATTAACTTTTGTTAAGACATTGATTACTGCTATAACTTTAAAAATAACCGCGAACCCTTGACGAAGACAGTTGTTCCAGGATTAATAGGCTATTTGCTCATTAGTACTATTTTCCAAGTTGAGTTTTCCTAGAGCTGCAAATACAGGGTACTCCGCCCATTGCCTCCCTTTTAAAAACCAAATATTATGCTAATGCCCATATTTACCAAAAGGTAGTATACCTATAGTGTCGAATTTTAGAACAAGGAGGCGCCGATAAGGATTTTATGGAGGTAAATATGAAAATTAGCACTAAAACTAAAAATAGAATAATAACTTTCTTTATATCACTAAGCTTAATTCTAGGAATGGGGATGTTTATGTCCCCCACGGCTATGGCTGCAAGCAGCAGTACCAGCCTTTATAACACTACCGGGAAACCCGTAATAGATTCCTTCCGCACAAACTTCAACAGCAGCTTGGCCCAGACTATTGTTGGGCGTGCCATATGGTACATGGAATATGGTTATATGGTCTATGGCCATAGCAAATATCCCACCACTGGTTATATTGATTGTTCAAACTTCGTATCATTGGTTTACAAAGACTTCGGCTATTCCGTTACCTCGGCGGCGAGAAACTATGACCACGTTGGGGTTAAGGTTTCCGGAGTGTATGTAAAGAACGGTATTCTAATAGGAGCAAGCAAATTAAAACCGGGAGATATATTCACCTTCCAACGTACTACTTATATTAGTCATGTAGCGATGTACATAGGTAATTTTAATGGCAAACCCTGCTTTATTGGTACTACTAAAGGATACCCAACTGCCATAGGAATTGTATCTGGTTTTCACAATTGGTATGGCACACAATTTCATAGTGTACGGCGGGTATTGCCCACCAGCGCATATGCAGCTGGCAGCAAAATTACATACAAAGGACCAGTTATTCCGGCAAAATATCAAATAAAACCGACCAAGCGCATCATTATGCCTAAAAACCTTCCGGTCGGTTTCTAATACTCTGTCCCTTACGAATGATATTTGCGTCTCCTAAAGATGAACCCTTCCCATACTCTGGGAAGGGTTCATTAAGTATTTAAGGCCAAATTCAAGCTTTGGTAGTTCACCTATATTCTCAAATATTTTACTGAAAGCGTACCCAGGGTTTTTAAGAACTTAGTTTGAGCCTTATCCAGGGGGTATTAGCAATGGCAGAAAACTTTGCCTACATTTTAAACCGGTACCCTACTCCCCAAATCGTTTCAATATATTGAGGGTTGGAAGGAACTAATTCTATTTTCTCTCGTAATTTTCCGATGTGAACTGTTACGGTAGCGTTATCGCCTAATGAATCCATTCCCCAAATACGGTCGAATAGTTCAGTCTTGCTAAATACCCGGTTAGGATATGACGCTAATAACACCAGCAAGTCAAATTCTTTGGCAGTAAGAGTAACTTCTGCATTATTTATATAAACCCGGTGGGAGGACTTATCGATGTGAAGGCCTCGGATGCTTATTTCTTTATTTCTAATCTGTCTATTTCCACTTAATCGTTCATAACGGGAAAGATGGGCTTTTACCCGGGCCACTAATTCTCCGGGGCTAAATGGTTTTATGATATAATCATCCGCTCCTAACCCCAGACCCCTGATTTTATCGATATCTTCTTTGCGGGCAGAAACCATCAGGATGGGAATATCCTTATCATTACGGAGCTGCCGGCATATTTCAAATCCGTCTACTTTAGGCAGCATTACGTCAAGAATAATGAGATCATAGTCATTTAGTAACGCCGTTTGTAATCCCTTATCCCCGCTGGCCTCAATATCTGCGGAAAAGCCATTAATCTCCAGATAATCCCTTTCCAATTCGGCAATACTCGAATCGTCCTCAATAATTAATACTTTTTTCATCAATTTTGCATAGTACCTTTCTTTAAGGTAAAGAAAATGCTGGTTCCTATGTTTTCTTCACTTTTAACCCGCATTGTTCCGCCGTGCTCTTCAACGATACGCCGGGCAATGGCCAGGCCCAGTCCACTGCCTTTAGCTGCAGCATTTCTGGATGGATCAGCCCGGTAAAACCGATCAAAGATTAGAGCAAGGTCTTTTTCAGCAATGCCCTGACCGTTATCACTTATCTCCATAGTTATAGTATCAAAATCATTAAGCAATTTTACATTAATCTCGCCTGGGTCTTTATTCATATACTTGACTGAGTTATCGATAATATTGGTGATTACTCTTTTTAGCTTTTCCCGGTCGGCAACTGCAATAATCGGTTTGTCCTTGCCGATATCCAGGTGCAACCGGATTCCTTTTTTGTTCAGGTCAAACTGTAGTTCCTCGATACAGTTCTCCAAGTAACTTGTCATTTCAACATTTTCGAAGTTGAAAGGTTCTCTTTTTAAATCTAATTTAGAAAATAGGAATAATTCATCAATCATCTTATCAACATCCATGGCTTTGCTATAAATGGTCTGAATATATTTTTCCATCTTTTCGGGTGAATCAGGTACTCCGTCCATTATACCTTCAGTATAACCCTTTATAGCGGTAATGGGGGTTTTCAGATCATGGGAGATATTTGATATAAGTTCCTTACGATTCTCCTCATACTGCATTTGCAGACTTATAGATTCCTTAAGCTTACATCGCATTTCCTCAAAAGCATCACATAACTTTCCAATCTCATCATTGGAATTAGAGCTTACTTTAAAATTCAGATTGCCTTCTTTAATTTGCTCGGCGCCATTCTTTAATACCTCAATAGGCTTAATAATGCTGCGGGAAACGATATAGGTTAATAAACCGTTCGTAATTATTAATATCAATATAACGGCCAGAATCAATGTCAATAAAAAGTTGCGCGCAAAACTCCCAATGGGACTCACATCACTAACCATGAACAGGGTTCCCGGACTATTATCATTAAAATAAAAATCGAATGGCTGGATAGAGTACAGACTTCCATCAATAAAAGCCGGACCACGATCATGATCATGGCCGTGGAAATCCTCATGATTTGCTCCAGGAACAGGTAATCTCCCCAGGATTTCTGGTCTATTAAGAGATTTAGATACATAAAGGTTCTTATCATTTTTCCTGACAATAATCCCAGTATTAATTACATTTACTTTTTTATCTAAAGAATTAAGGTATTGTACGTCCATGAGCTTGTCAGGATTGTCTGTTATTACCTGTTTTATCTCCTCAAAGGTTAAGGCCTCTTCTTTTATTAACTTTTCCACTGAATTATGTCTAAAGTCAAGCCTATAGTCATGCATAATATCGCCCAGGTAAACCTGGCCAATTATTACCGCCGCTAATATAGATAAGGCTACCGGTATAACCAGCATGGCAATGTAGGAAAGTAATAATTTTACTCTTATTGACATAAATAATCCCCTGCTCTATAAATCTCTGGCATCAAATAAATAAAAGCCGGCCGAAAAGAAGATTAAACAATAAGATAACATAATTAAAAAAGCATATATCAATTTTGCAATAGACACTGTGCTCCCCAGCCATAATACATGCCAATTGGTATAAGAAGTTACTAATATGGTTGAAGCCTGGGGAAATCCGGCTGGCAAAAGGATTAAGACAATATATAAAATAATCGAGGTTGTAAGTGCTCCGCTGCTGTTTTTAAAAAATTGGGCCACAAAAGATACTGCTGCAACCAGTGATATCATAGGAATAATTGCCACTATATATGCCTCTGCTGCATAAGCCAGCCCTTTAAAAAGTTCTTTGCCGGCAGCCCCTAAGAAAATACTGCAAATAGATGAAAATAGAAATACTATCGCAAGAATAATAATTAATGCGCATCCAATAGCCATGTTCTTCGAGACAAAAACTTTAAACCTGGTAATAGGGCGTACCAAAACTATTTTCAAATTACGTTCTGCTATCTCCCCGGCAAAAATATCCGATGCCCACATAAAAATAAATAAGGGTAATAATACCTTGGTAAAAAAGCCAAGCATATATATGGGAAAATCCACCGGTCTTATGGCGTAAATCCCCAGCCCCTTATGCACAGTAGATACAATTAAGGCAGTGCCTATAGTTATTATCGCGCTAAGGATAAGTAAGACCACGTTTTTTCTTTTAAGAAATATTTTCTGACTTTCATTTATAATATTAGCATACAAGCTATTCATTAACGTTATTCCTCCGATCTTCTTTAGCTTGTTGGATAAAGAAGTCTTCCAGAGAATCATGGCTTTGCAGCAGTTGGGCGACTACACCTTCCTTAATTAATTTTCCGTTATTCAAGATACCGACCCGGTTGCATATTAGTTCCATCTCATGGGCCAGGTGGCTGGATACAAAAAAAGTAACTTGTCGTTCATGAGCCAGTTTTAATATCAGGTTTCTAATATCTGCCATACCTTCGATGTCAAGTCCATTGGTAGGTTCATCCAGTATAAGCAGATCCGGTTGCGCTAGTATGGCTGCTGCTATTCCCAGTCTTTGTTTCATACCGAGAGAAAACTGGCTTACTTTCTCATTTTTATAAGCACTTAAACCAACTATCTCTAACACTTCATCAATTCTATTTTTATTCAAGCCTTCATAAAATCTGGCTGCCATCTTCAGGTTTTGGCAGGCGCTCATATATTCGTAAGAATCGGCGGTTTCGATTATACAACCTACTCGGCCCATGGCTTTTTCAAATTCATGCACAATATTATGTCCAAACAGCAGAACTTCCCCCTGGCTTGCTCTTAATAAACCGGTAATTATCTTCATTACCGTAGTCTTGCCGGCGCCATTGGGTCCCAGGAACCCGTAAATATCTCCCGGATATATATCAAAACTGATATCTTTGACCCCGCGATTATTCTTATAAATTTTGGTTATATTTTTGACTTCCAGGACTTTTTCCATTTTTCTCCCCCTAAAGCAAACATAGATAGGGTTCAAACAGAACCCTATCTACTTGGAATACGATTATTCGTGGTGTCTTCCGGCAAAATCCTGTGGGGTAATATTTTTTACCTGCTTACCGGTCAAGTCAATCGTATCGGGATTGGTATTATTAAAATCGGAAAGCTTCAGATTCAGGCTAACCACAACCTCATGAGTTTTTCCTGCACTATCCTTACCGGATACAGTCAAGTTTACCGACTGATTATCAATTTGGTTTTGACCGTTTATAGCTGCTTTTATATCCACATTGGTAACCTGTATATCGCTAACCAGTTTAGGTAAATTCGCTTGTATGATATCATTGGCTGCTGCCATAGCGGAGTCTGCACTCTCGTGTTCTCTTAGTCCATTTTTAACAAAAAGTGCTGCTACCGCATTTTCCAATGGTGTAATTTGACTTCCCGCAAGCTTTAGGGATACGGTTTTAGTTCCGTCAGAATTTTCATCCAGGGTTATATAATCTTTTAGATTGCCCATGGCCAGGTCAACAATATTTTCAACGTCTTTAGCCATAGCTTGATGAGCAGGATCATCCTTAATTCTGGCATGGTCATGTTTTTCGAACTCGCCGTGTGTTATAACATTGTAAACATCACTATCACTATTTTTCACGACGGTCTGATCTTGCTGTTGGTAAACATCCATAGTGGCAGTCTTATCTCCGCCAGTGATTGTCAGGTTGGTGCTCATTGATTCGTTCTTAAGGTTCACTTTGGCAGTGTCGTTGGCCTTAAGTATAGCTGCACCATTATCGGTTACCTGTATGTCTGCCGTCCCGCTTACACTCTGGGAGGTCTTTTTGAAAGCTGATTTATAAACATCGTATCCGGTTGAACCAGACAAACTTGCCCACGCTGTAGTACACAGCAGTGTTCCTCCCACGACAATGCTTAGTGCAATCATTGTCAGTTTTTTATTCATGCCGCTAATCTCCTTCATCTATTAATATTAGAAGCTTACTGCTCCTGCTAATATAATGACTGATAATTCTTAAATGCCTCTAAAACAATTATAAAATATTTATAAACTTTTCGGCCAAATTTGCTTTGCTTGAGCAGTTGAGGGTAATCAAAGAGGAATACTTAAATAGAATAAACTCAAAAAGCATATGCTTATATTTGAAAGAACCTTGTAAATGGTGATAAAGTATAAAGGAGGCATTAAATAGACAAATCAAGTGACCACTAACTAATGCAATGGTACTTTACTCTAATACTAAATTTTTGTCACATAGGTTTTAAAATCAATTAGAAAGTGAAGGTGAAAATTATTATGCGTGAAAAAGTTGAAGCTATTCTTGGTAATATACGTCCAGCACTACAACGTGATGGCGGTGACGTAGAACTAGTTGATGTCGATGCTCAGGGGATTGTTAAAGTTCGTTTAAAAGGAGCCTGCAGCGGCTGCCCAATGGCCACGATGACTCTCAAGAATGGCATCGAAAAAGCTCTTAAAGAATCAATTCCAGAAGTTAAGGAAGTTGTATCAGTTTAACTTAACAGGAATAGCCACCAAAGGATCACACGGCTCTTTGGTGGCTTAGTTAACCTGTCATTTCTCTGCTACCACAATAAGCCTCCATGATTTTTCCTTATCATAGGGTGCCATATCAAATCCACCATAGATATGAATATTGGAAAAACCAGCATCAGAAAGAAGCAGCCTATATTCATCATCCAAAATAATTTTTAGGTGGACACTATAAGTTATCATCTCGTCTTGCTTATTGTTGTGATAAATATCCAGGTAGTGGTAAGTCTGAAATCCATTCTTGATATCGCGAACAAAAATCCTTGAAAAGTCCTTGTTATTTGCAACAAGGTCAAAGCGGAACCTATCCTGTAAAGTCATCTGAGTTGTTCCTTGGGTCATAATCAGGATTCCTTTATTATTTAATCGGTTTCGCATTGATTCAAATGCAGTGATAAGGTCTTCTTGTGTGTGTAAGTGTGCAATAGATTGTCTCATACATAAAACGGCATCAAACTTTTCACTCCATACTTTCTCCAAATACCTGAAATCAGCCTTTTTTGTTATTACTTTTATGCAGTTCTTGGAAAGATTTTGGTTACAAACGTTGAGCATAGCCTCAGAATAATCACTTCCGCATACTTTTATTCCTAGTTTCGAAAGTAAATGTAGGTGCGGTCCAGTGCCACAAGCGCAATCCAGTGCGCTTTTTATTTTATACTTATCGAAGATTCTTTTTAAGAAAATCTTTTCGCTTTCATAGATATCTGTTATCGATCCGAATTTATCGTAACTTTGTGCCCATTCAGCATATTCGTCTTTCAATTCCATTTTGCCCTCCTCCAAAAATGTTTTCATAATATTAATCCACATAAAAGAGGTAATAGCATCCTACCGCCTCATGTATATTCCATTTTATTTAGAGTGACAAATTTGTGTTACTTACTCCATTCTAGCTAGAGAAAAAATGCCTATGGAAAGACGAATTAAGTTTGGATTTGTAATTTCGCCTTAAATAACGGGAATGCATCCCGGATAAAAATACATTTTTACCTGTTTAAGGTGTAACAACGATCTTTTTTTTTACATAGCTTAGATCAGGAGGGACATTTCTCCATCTTTTAAGCGAAAGGAGTTGAATATTATGCCTGGAACAAATCCGCTTGACTTTATCAGATCCATTCCCCGTAACGGAGCCACCGGTGTATCTAGGAATCCAAGAATTACGCTATTTTTCAGTCTTAATGTTGTGGACGATTCGGTGTGGAATCATAACCGTACTCAGATCAGGCTTTTTCGCGGCAACGTAAGAGTCGGTATCAACGTAACCCGCTCAAGTAGTATAGCCTTACGCCGCGAAATTTTTGTCAGACCGATAAATACACTAAGACCTTTAACCAATTACAGACTGGTCATATTACCCGGATTAACGGCCAAAAACGGTATGAAGCTAGGGGAAACCATTACAATCAGGTTCAGAACTACCGGAATAATACCAGAAGAATAAGTAACTAGTCAAAAGGTCAGAAACATTGTCAGGGAATTTTCAGTCTACATTGCAATCAAAAACTGCTAAATACTATAAGATTCAAGTTCATAAAGATATATGGGCACCTTCATATTTTGTAAGAGGTGCCCATAGTCTCGCAGTTATTCCTTTCGTGTCAATCTATAAGGCTTCAAGTTACCAATTAATACAGGAACTTCTATTGATGCTTTGACCATAATTGTGCCGGTAAACAACCGCTAATCTCCTAATGATGCTACATTTCTTTAACCTGTTGCTTCTCTGCAACTTCAATAAGCCTCCATGATTTTTCCTTATTTTAAGGTACCATATATGTAGGTGTGGTCCAGTGCCACAAGCGCAATCCAGTGCGCCTTTTATTTTATACTAATCGAAAATCCTTTTTAAGAAAATCTTTTCATTCTCATAGATAGATGTTATCGATCCGAATTTATCGTAACTTTGTGCCCATTCAGCATATTCGTCTTTCAAATCCATCTAAATTCCTCCCTAACTAAAGGAAGGTAAACGCGTTCCTAAAAGAAACTACTCGTTTCATAATTGGTGAGACCTTCATAGTATATTTCATTTTATTTTGAGGAACTGATTTATGTTACCTATTCATTTTCTCCCCAATATGTAATCATATTCCATAAATCATCTATTCTTCCTATGTAACCAAATTATCATTCTAGGAATAATGTAATGTAGAACTTAGCCAAGTCTCTAAATAGTTTTATAAGGAGGTGATATGATGATGAAAAAATACGGTTGCCAATGTAACTACAGGCCAGCGCGTGTAGAAGTGCACAAACCTAATTATAGCCCGGAATACGATATGGATTATCGCAAACCTTATCCCGAGTCAAAACATGAAATGGAGACCATAGTTAAATGCGGTATGGGAATGAGCCCCGGCCCGCTTTGTAGGAATACAGGTATTCTTGTAGGTGTTGCAAATTCAATTCCCGGCGGTGGATATAAACATGAAAATCCGGTAATTGCCTGTGTTGTACTTGATACCCGTAATATTAAAGATCCTACCGTCAAGATCGATTTTTCCAGTCTTATTTCATTCAAAACTTATGGTTGCGGGGGCTATTTCCTGCGCCTGGCTTTCAAACTAAGCAAAGTATGTGACGGAGGTAATCCTGTGCCCCTGGGTATATGGACTTTTGAAAAAGCGGAAGAGAATCAATACCCAATGGTTGATTCCGTAACTCCAGAGGAGGCTGTTAATAACAATTCCAGTGTACAAGAAACCGATTCCTTCTGTTTTACCTGGTGTCAATGCGAAGGCTGTCCGGGATGCTGCACTTATATAGTTGAACTGGTAGACCAGGATTGCTATAATATTGAATTTGCCACCATTAGCAATATCTTTATCACCGGAATAGCAAATGGTTTTAAAAAGTACTAAAAAAGGTATGCAATTAGCTCTTACAATTTAATATTATTCTGAAGACCTTAATCATGTTAAACTTGGTTAAGGTCTTCAATAATATTAAGCCCCTCCAACCGGAGAGGCCTTGATTTTGGATCCGAAGGAGGCCGAGCAAACACCACTTTGTCTATCTCAAAGCCCCTGCTAAAACATGGTTTTAACAGGGGTTCTTGACGTCTGAAGCCGAGTTTCCCCTCAGCTTTTGATCATTTAGCCAGTACTTTAGCCATAGTTCCCCCGTTTTTTTAGTGGCTGAACTTACTAATCACCAATCGGATCGTCTATCATGGTAGCCAGCCTGTAAACATGCCGATGGTTATCGTCTAATGTCGTTCTCAAAATAACAAAATGGATATGTCGACCGTTACGAATTGGAATATTGACACCTGTGAACCCCTTAATTTCGTGATGATGATCTTCATAAAAATCGGTATTTGTGAGGAATCTGTGCTTGTGTTTTCCATTAGATAACAAAATAGCTTCAAATGTAACTCCGGCAAAACGGTGATTATGTGATTCCTTAATTTTTGTACTGCCCTGAAACTCATGAACGTGTTTAGGATCTGCCAATCTGATCACCTCCCCTTAGAATCTACTGTATAATATTCCACTTCATCCTTAGGGGTGCAATCTCACCTAAAATTTACCTATTATCCCTATGTAAACAAAATATAAATTCCAGGAATAAGTAATGAAGAGTAGTAACTGTTATTGGGTTCGACAAGCTTCAAAGACCCAAATATATAATAACACTGCTATTTAGAAATAAGTTATGATCCTCTTAAGTCCCTGCGTTGTTCTAATTTGCATCTAGGAGAGAAATCAGCGATTTAAAAGGCTTCCTTGCTTTGAGCTGACGCATCTGCTGGCAAGATAATTTATAAGCATGATTACCAAAGAGGCAACTAGTGCAGTCAAAAACCCCTGAATATGCAGCCCTCCTACCATTAGATCAGTTAACTCTAACATCCAGGTATTGATGATTAGAATAAATACACCCAAGCTTATTAAATTCAACGGTAAGCAGAGCACCATCAAGATCGGCCGGATCGTAATAGATAATAAGGTTAATATTAAACCTGCCAAGATGGCTGTCAGCGGATTATCAACAGCAATGGGAGGGATTAGATAAGAAACCAGGTATAATGCTAAAGTGTTAATGACCGTTTTCCAGATCAATTTAAACATACTCTGTATTCCCCCTCCTCACCACAACCGTATGGATACAAGATTCTTTCCATCGTCAAAATGCACAAATTCGAATGTGCCGTATTGGCGAAGCTCATTTAGCAACAAAAAACACCAGGTAAAAAGCTGGGATAATCTCAGCTTTCTACCTGCCTTTTCACTGCGCTTTAATAACACTTTTGCAAATAGCTGGGGGAAGACGCTCTCCCAGACCTCCAGACTATCACGCAATGAATCCAGGGTGACCTCCAGAACCGGCAGTGCAAGAGGGATCACTAACCCAACTTTTTTTTTCTGTTTGACATGAACCAGCAAAAAGAAGCTGCGGCGATTACTCCACATAGACTTCTACCTTCATTTTTCCCTCTTCCTCATCCTCTGTCTCTACATCTACGAGTCTGCCATCGCTTAGTCCTTGATCAATGAGTTGCATGAGTTCATTAAAATCAATCTTCGTAAGATCGATTCCCTGCTTCTTCATCTGCTCATGGGCTTCATCCGGAATCCACTGCATTCCCAGCCCTGCTATTTGCGAAGCTACGCGGATCAGGTTAAGCGGAATGTTTACATTGACCTTGGTCTTATTGCCATTAACCCGGACATGCAATGAACGGTCTTTGCTGCTTGATGTTGCTTTTATTGGTTGATTATCCTCTTTACTGCTTTCTAGCGTGTTTAGTAGTTCCATTGCTTCAGCGCTGTTTATCTTCCCATCCTCAAGTAATTGCAAAACTTTAATTCTTTCCTGATTCATACTAGTTAACTCCCTTCTCACTGTTTATACGAGCATTTACCTTTTACGGAATCTCGCTATTCTCCCTGCGGTACAAATGTATATCGCTTCTTATTAAATTCTTTAAGTTTCTTTACAGCATCTTTCGAACTTATTTCCCCTCTTTCCAGGGCATCAAGAATTTCCTGGCGTCGGTTAGAAATCTCCTCTTCACTTTCATCTGCTTGATCAACTCGATAGCCCAGAGTTTGAATCACCGTATCGAGATTTTTTCTTACCGTCGGGTACGAAATACCAAGTTCTTTCTCGACATCTTTAATATTGCCGCGGCACTGTATAAAGGTCTCAATAAAATCAAGCTGTTCTTTGGGAAGCTGGCAGAACTTACAGGGAGTAAATACACCATCGATGGATGTATGACAGTAGTTACAAGTTAGTTTGCTGATTTTTAGTTCTTGCCCACATACCGGGCATTGACCTGGAGCTTTGTACTGAATTTGTTTCACCCTCTTTTAAAATAATTAAACTTATATATTATATATAAACTCATTTATCAATATTGTCAATACATTAATTAATATTATTAATTTATTAATTAATCTTTTTAACTTTCCGCCAAAGCAAACCTAATAACCCGGTTGAAAAGTTCAACACCCCCCCTAAATAAAAATTCCCTCAAACCAATCAGTCTGAGGGAACAGTTATTTTTTGTAGAAGCCTTTCTTTTAATCATTTGATCATACCAACTTAGGTATTGTACTTCTGCAGTCCAGTTACTGTTTTACTTAATGTAACTAATAAATGTTGCCAATGTAACTGCTATTTAACAACCAAAACCGAACAATGGGCCTGGCTAATTACCTTAGTGCTTACGCTTCCTAAAATAAACCTTTGTATTTGATTCAATCCCCTGTTACCTATAATTATTAGATCACATTGATCCTTCTCTGCTGTTTTTATAATCGTTTCAGCTGCAAGACCAATTTCAGTGATACATTTTGCCTTGATTGTATCGCCCAATATCACCAGTGTTTTATCCATTATTTGCTTAGCTTCACTTAATAGGTCTTTTTGCAGATCCTGATAAACAGTATTTAATCCGTGTCCAGAAATTATTGGTTGAGGATAACCGACCACGTAAATCAGTGAAAGATCTTCTAAAGCTCCTTTTTCGAACATTTCTTTGGCTACCTGTACAGCTTTCAATGATTGTTCAGATCCGTCTACTGCAACTAAAGCTCTTTTATACATGTTAATACCCCCTCCTAGAAAAATTTTAAAACTTGAATATTGCTTGCTGGCATACTTCCAAATTTTTCAGTTGATATTCCTACTTTTACCTTAGCCTTTTAAAAGAGAACTGTAAATATAGCTTTTGAATTTAATTCGTCTTAGCTCCCAGACAACTCTTAAATAATTTAATATTCACTTATTTATTGGTACCTGTTAAGAAAAGTTCACTTATTCTTCAATCTGCGCCCTTGTTGTTACCTTTACAAACAAAATTCAGGATAAGAATAATGGAACTCGTTTAAGAGAGAGTATTTATAAATAAAGCTATATATAAAAGCAGACAGGTTTTTATTTAACCCGTCTGCTTTAAGGGGAGTTTATCATAAGGGCCCTTGGTTTTCGCCGGCAGGCTAGTCCGCGGGCTTGGTTTAATCGGTGGAGCAAGGGATAGACTTTATCCTCGTATCATGATTAATTTGTAGATAACGGTTGCTGCTTCCCCTCGTGTTGCATTCCCCTGCGGTTTATAATCGCCTTTCGGATATCCGCTCATGATACCCGATAATACGATCTTGTTTACAGCATCGGCAGCCCAAGGACTGATCAGCCCACTGTCCGTAAAGGAAACCCCCGCGTTTATTTCCGGAAGAACCAAGCCGGTATTGGTGCTAAAATTATCCAGCATGATCGCCATCTGCTCTCTGGTTATTTTTTCATTCGGAGCAAAGGTGACCTCGTCCATGCCCTTTACAATTCCTGCGTCAAAACCCCAGTTGACGTAGTTATAATACCATTCCGCAGCGGGG
>JBDKUD010000414.1:0-3225 GCA_039679805.1 Syntrophomonas sp.
AGGAGTTTACGCTCGACCATGAACTAAAGTTGACTCTAAAAGGCGATGTTCCTTATATAGATTTTAAATGGCCGGCTGATACCCGCCTCAGCCGGGGAGTGTACTGGAAGCTGAGTGATTTCTTTGATTTTCGGGGTGATGAGATATACATCGTCCCGCCGGGAGCAGTCAATCAGCCTAACTAAATTTTAAATCATATGCCGAACGGGTACATTTAAAAGGGACACATCTCCAGAGGAGATGTGTCCCTGTCGATGGGGACATTCCTTCGCAGAAGGTGTGTCCCCTTACATTACAGCCTTCCGATGTGCGGGGGGCGAAAACGTGATTCGCTGATAGTAAGAGCTTTATCGATGCCGGCCAGCATTTTGTCCCGGTCATCAGGCAGTATGCCGTGTACATTCCAGTAGTTGTTTATATGGTCACTGAATACCTGGCTGTTGCTGCAATTCAAATTTTCCACCAGGAGCCTGATTTCCCTCAGTGCTTCATGGGGACTGAGCAATTGGAAAACTCCGTTTTGATAGTCTTCGAACAAAGGAGTTCCCGGCATGGGAATGAAAGTGCGCAGACGAATATAATCGGGGCTGAAAGCGCTTAAAGCCAGGGCGCTGTTCAATGCGTGTTCCCGGCTTCTTTCCTTGCCTCCGATCCCTACCAGATAGTATTCGCTAATTTCAATTCCCGCTTCTTTCAATTTTGATCCGGAAGCAATGATTTCTGCAGAATTAGTGCCTTTTTTAATTCTTTCCAAAGTAATGTCATCACCGCTTTCCATACCCATGTGCACCCGGCATAAGCCGGCCTCTTTAAGGCGCCGCAAGTCTTCCAGGCTCTTTTTGCCCACAAAACGAGATGACCCATAAACCGTTATGCGTTCAAGGTGGGGAAAAAGGGAACGGGCATAATTGAATATATCCACCAGTTGATCGGTTTTCATGATAATCGTATTACCATCCGCAAAGAAGACGGATTCGATAAACTCACCATAATAATCACGGGCCGCCAAAAGGTCCTCTTTTATATCCGCAACCGGTCTTATCCTGAAAGTGCTCTTTTTATACAAAGGACAAAATGTGCAGCGATTGTGAGGACAACCGATGGTAGCCTGGATAATCAGGCTGTTGGCTTCACTGGGGGGGCGGTATACGGTTCCTTCATAACGCATATGGTTAGTCCCTCCTTTTCAAGCTGGCTAGTAAAAGCTAATTATTGTTTATTATACTTGTTAGTTGTTTGGAATTAAAAAAGATTATACTATAGATACAGGCAGACTAAGAAAAAACCGGGGAAAATGTTTTTCGTCTATTGGCAAAAGGGGTTTTGTATAAATGACGGTAAAGTTATTAATCGTGGATGATGATGCGCGCGAAAGAATAGTTCTGCGCTATCTTTTGGAGCAGATCGGCGATATTGAAATCGTGGGCGAAGCTGTGCATGGATTGGAAGCTTTGCTGCTTTGCCAAGAAAAAAAAGTTGACCTCGTTTTTCTGGATATAGCTATGCCTGAAATGGGAGGATTAGAAACAGCGGTCAAGCTGCAGGAGTTGAAAAAACCCCCCATATTTGCCTTTATAACGGCCAGACCGGATATGGCGGTTAAGGCTTTTGAAATGGGCGCCCTGGACTATATTGTAAAACCGGTTGAACAGGGTCGAATAAGAAAAACCATTAACCGGGCCAAATATCAAATAGCGCACCGGGATGTAATTGAAGAAATGGTGGTTCAGCAGCTCAAATCCAGAATGGATTACATTTTGGATCGATATAAGGATAGTGAACTGTATTCAGGTAAGCTTTTCATAAGAGAAAAGGGAAAAGTAAGCCTGGTGAATCAGGCTGATATTATATATTGTGAAAGCCAGGGCAAGAAGGTCCTAATTTGCACAAACAAGCAGGACTACCTTAGTAACTTTACGTTAAATTCACTGGAAAAACGATTGGATGATCGGTTGTTTTTTAGAGCTCATCAAGCATTTATTGTAAATGTGGATTATATCAGAGAGGTAGTTAATTTGGGAGAAGGCTCATATATCATGCATTTGGAGCATTGTCAGAAAGATATAATATTGAGCCGGGCCAAGGCAAAGTTGTTAAGAGACAAAATAGGAATGTATTAGTGCAGCTTATACCAGAAAAGTGTTAGTTCAAACTTATAAAAAGATGGTGCATACATATATCGGGTGCAGAAGGGACAATTAAAACATTGTATACAATCTGCTCAAATGTTGCAAAGAAAGGCTTTTCTCGCAACGTTAATTTTATTACATAGACATATTTTAAGTCAACCCATAAATTAAACCGCAGAGATTGAAGCTAATGCAAAGTATCCGTGTTATTAAACGAATTGCAGCAAACATAGAGAAAAAAATCACAAAACATACTATACTTAGAATAATTAAATAGTTCGGTTAGAAATAAATGGTTTGGAAAGGGGGAAAATTAAAAAGTATATTGATTAGGTATTTAGTTCGGCACGCCGCATCATTGCAAAACTGGTGACAACAAGAACAGCATTTGAACTTTTTAGTATTCCTAAACAGGGAGAGGAGCGTAATAGTTTGAAACTTTGACGAATTATTAGGCATAAGAGATTGGAGTGAGGCCCATGATACCGTTTTATAAGCTTGAACGATATGAAGGAAATGAGCCCCTATTTGATTTAATAACAATGTCAATAGTATCGAGTTATGTTGGGGAACCCTTGCATGTTCATGCGGAGGGAGTCAGAGGGACCGGTAAGACTACTATCGCACGAGCGGCGCGAGGAATTTTGCCTCGGATTACCCGCATTAAAGGGTGTATTTACAACTGCGATCCTAGCGAACCTCACTGTCCACAGCACAAAGACATGAGTGCGGATGAAATTTTGGCACTCGGCACCGAAGAAATACCTATGCCATTTTTAGAGATATCGCAATCGGCTAAGGTTGGCACCGTAGCCGGAAGTATAGATTTGGCCAAATTGACCGATCCTCTTCATCCCGAAGCCCGTTTGCTCCCGGGATTAATTCCGCAAGCCCATCGGGGAATAATTTTTATTGATGAAATTAACCGTTTGGCTGATACCTCACCGGAAATCACCGATATACTGCTTGATGTAATGGGAAATAAACCTGGACATATTCAGATTGAAGAAGCTGGCTTACCGGTAGTTGAAATACCAGTAAGTGTTTCGGTATGGGCTGCTTCAAATCCTGATGAAGAACCGGGTCCCTTGGAGGA
>JBDKUD010000402.1:0-5115 GCA_039679805.1 Syntrophomonas sp.
GTAAGACTCTGTCTCTGGAGGAAGAAGGTTTTGACCTCATACCGGCACAATTAATAAAGGGAATAATCACCGAAGATGCTATTCTCAACCCTGCTAATGGTGCAAGCCATACCTTGTTGTAAGACTGACCTGATTGTAATAATAATTTAAGTTAAACAGTTCGTCAGCTTCTTTAGCTATCAGATTGGCTGACATCTCCTTTTTAACCTCTTGTAACCTTTTGTCCCCCTCCTGGTCTAGCGACCGTGCGAGAGCTTTTTTGACAGAATCATAAACTCTTCCGGCACCAGCGCTTCCTTCAGAGCCAATCCCAGTTTGACCCCGTCATAAGTAAGTTCGAAATAGAACTTGCCTCAGTTAGGAGTTTTGGAAGTCATGATATCTCGGCCCAGATCGTATCAACGACCAGTTTCCCCCTGGATCTGGCCCGAGTAGCCATTTCCACTGCGTCCAGTACCCCGGTTGCACTTTCACCCAGCCCGGAAGCAAAACTCATCTTATTGCGGAGGGAAGCTTCAAAGCAAACCACCCGTTTGACGGGTGGTGCTAATTTTTAATATTTTCCTTACTTACGCTCCGCTCAACAGGCTAAAGCCCATAAAAGCAAAAAGCATCTTCCCAATGATAAATCATTACAGAAGATGCTTAAACCACAAAATATTTTCAAAAGAGTTCTTATATCATCAACATTTTATACTACATATTTAACCGTCGATGATACTACAGCAGCAACTTCCCGCCTTAAAGCGATTGTATTCTTAGGAGTGTACTGTAACAACTGTTGAAGATCACTTAAAAGTCTATTTAAAACCTCACCTTCGGCCACATATGCCAATATTTCTTTGGCCCAATTAAACACATTGTTAATTGCAGAATTAATATAAATGGTAGCCATATTTACTTTCAGTTTTGCACCGTTTTGTCCATCCCTGGTTACTGCTTTCTGGGCACGAAGCCAAGCGCTTTCCATACCAAAGGTGGCCATGAACATATCAGCGAATTTTCCTACGATTTCCTGATGTTTTAATATATCAGGGCCATATTTGTTGGTTGCTGCACCAGCGGTGAAAATCGTTATATCCTTGGCAGCTTGCACCAGGTCTGCTTCACCATTGCGAACCGGAACCCCGGCTGCAATCTGTGCCCGGTTTTGTGCAATTGCTTCCTTAAGAGGAATATCCCCTTTTAATCCCCGACGGAAAAAAGTGTTAGTGGTAACGGTGCGATTTATTTCATTGGTGCCCTCAAATATGCGGTATACCCTGCAATCCCTATATAATCTTTCAATGGGATATTCAGCGGTTACTCCATAGCCACCGTGTATCTGGACGCCTTCATCCATAACATACCCCTGAATTTCGGTAGCAGATACTTTATTAATGGAGCATTCTATAGCGTATTCCTCAATTCCTTTGGCGGCTACCTGACCCCCGTCAGGACCTGAGATATCCAGCGTATGCATAAGATCTTCTAACATACCACCAGTACGATAGACATTGCTTTCCGCTACATAAGTTCTAGTAGCCATTTCCGCAAGTTTTTCCTTGATCAGGCCAAATTCGCAAATAGACTGACCAAATTGCTTGCGGTCAACGGCAAATTGCGCAGCCAATTCAATAGCATATTTGCAATTACCTACTGCATTGGCAGCTAGTTTATAACGCCCCATGTTCAATATATTGAAAGCAATAACATGGCCCTTACCAATTTCAAACAGCACATTCTCGACCGGAACTTTTACATCCTCCAGGATTAGGGTCCGGGTAGATGATCCTTTAATACCCATCTTATGCTCTTCAGGCCCAGTTGATAGCCCTTCCAAATTTGCATCCACGATAAAGCCGGTAAACTTTTCTCTATCGATTTTGGCGAAAACGATAAAAAGGTCAGCAAAAGCAGAATTCGTGATAAATTGTTTGGTACCATTTAGTATATAGTACTTACCATCCGGTCTTAATACGGCCCAAGTTTTGGCAGATAGAGCGTCTGAACCGGCTCCCGGCTCTGTCAGCGCATAGGCAGTAGCTTTTTCACCCGATACTATACCAGGCAGATATCTCAATTTCTGTTCATGAGTACCAAAGTAAACAATAGGTAGTTGGCCAATGCCGGTTTGACCGCCGTGAGTCATAGCAAATCCGCCAGCCCGCCCCATGCATTCGCAAACAATACTGGTGCTGATTTTGTCCATAGCATAGCCATCATATTCTTCCGGAACTTCGGTTCCCAGCAGACCTAACTCTCCTGCGGCCACGATTAACTCCTTGTTAAGCCCTACCTTTTTAGCTTCCAAATCATCCATAACGGGCAATACTTTATCTGTAACAAAGCCTAAAGCCGTGCGATAAATCATTTTATGCTCATCAGTGAAATCCTCCGGGGTAAATACATCGGAAGGGTCAGTTTGGCTAAGGAGAAAGCTCCCTCCCTTTGGTATACTCTTCATATTTCTCACCTCACATTCCTCTTGTCTCTTATTTATCCGTATATTTGGGCTTCCGTTTCTCAACAAAAGCTGACAGACCTTCTTTTGCATCAGCACTGGCAAAGGCAGTTACAAAATTTTGAATTTCCAGAATCAGGCCAGAAGTGATATCCAGGTTAATTCCGACATTCATAGCTTCTTTGGTCATTTGCATAGCCACTGCTGGTTTGACAGCTATCTTCCGGGCCAATTTTTGAGCTTCTTCCAGAAGAGACTCGGTCGGCACAACTTTGTTTACCAGACCAATCTTTTCAGCCGCAGCGGCATCAATTATGTCACCAAGGAAAATCAGCTCCTTCGCTTTGGCCATACCAATAAGCCTGGGAAGGCGTTGGGTGCCGCCGCCACCGGGGATAATACCCAAACCCAGTTCAGGCTGTCCTAATTTAGCGTTGTCTGCTGCGATTCGGTAATCACAGGCCAGAGCCAACTCACAACCACCACCAAAAGCTACTCCGCTGATAGCGGCAATAACCGGCTTGTTAAGATTTTCGATTTTCTCCAAGGCAACTCTGGAATTATTGCAGAATTGATAAACTTGCACCGGAGTCAGGTTTACCATTTCTGAAACATCAGCGCCTGCAGCCAGAGCTTTGCCCCCTGCACCGGTAATGATTACCGCCTTTACCGAAGGGTCGGCTTTAATTTCATCAGCGGCCTTACCCAACTCCGTAAACACCTGACTATTCAAAGGATTCATCGGCGGTCGGTTCAGAGTAATGGTCGCCACTCCGTTGTCTTTGGTTAACAAAATGGTTTCATAGGCCATTATTTGTTCCCCCTTTCTTTTTATACTTGGTTAGTTGGGGTAGAAAGAATTAAGCCGAGCAGGGATGCTTAGGAGCTACGAGGAGGGACTCCCTGCACTCGGCTGTTAAAGCATTAAAATTGTTTCTTATAACCTATTTCTTCTGGTAATCATACCAGCCTACACCGGTTTTTTTACCCAGTTTGCCGGAGGAGACAATAGCCTTAAGCGTGTAAGGCGGAGCCCAGAACGCATTCTTGGTCTCATCGAAGAAGACATCAAGAACTAACTTGGAAATATCGATTCCGGTAAAGTCCATCAGTTCAAAGGGGCCCATCGGATAATTCAAGCCCAGTTTTACCGCAATGTCGATATCGGCCGGGGTGGCTACGCCAGTTTCCACCAGACGTATAGCTTCCAGGAACTGAGGCATCATGCAGCGGTTGACGATGAAGCCCGGGGTATCTTTCTTAACTTCAACAGTGGTCTTACCAAATGCTTGGGCCAGTTCGGATGCAACCTTAACGGTCTCATCGCTGGTGGAGTAGCCGCGAATGATTTCGCACAGTCTCATAACCGGAACAGGGTTGAAGAAATGCATTCCTACGAATTTATCACCACGTTTGGTGGCACCAGCCAGCAGGGAAATTGATATAGAGGAAGTATTGGTGGCCAGAATGACGTCCGGTTTCAATATCCCATCTAGTTCTGCCAGAACGGCTTTCTTGATGTTAACGTCTTCGACGATAACTTCAATCATATAGTCAACAACTGCCAAATCTTCCTTGTTGGTAGTCTTGGTAATACGCCCCATTATTGCATCCTTAGCTGCCTGGTCCATTTTACCTTTTTCAACATTCTTGGATAAGATTTTGTCAATTCCGGCGACTCCCTTATCAACAAAGCCCATATCCATATCGCATAGAACTACGTCATAACCGGCCTGAGCTGCTACCTGGACAATACCGCTGCCCATTGCACCTGCTCCTAATACTCCAATCTTTTTGATTGACATAATACATACCTCCTTTTATTTATTAATCGATAATGCCCCGACCCTTTAAGGATTCTATTTCAACATCCGTATAGCCCAACATCTCGCCCAGAATTCTCTCAGTATCAAAGCCAATGTCTACCTGGCCACGCCATACCTGGCCCGGAGTGTCCATGAACTTGGGCACAAAGCCAAAGGCTTCAACTTCCCTATCAATGGCGGGCACGTGGTACTTAATAAAATTCCCTCTGGAGTGCCAGTGAGGATCAGCATAGATATCTTTAGGCGTCTTGACGATGCCTACCGGGGTCTTAAACTTATCCATGTGGTCCTGGGCTTCCTGAGCGGTACGCTCACTGAACCACTTGTCGATATAGGCATATAAAGCCTTGCCTTTTTCAGAGTTGATTGCCTCCATGGAATTTCCGGCTTCTTCCCATTTGTATTCCTCGGGAGACAGACCCAGCCCTTCTATACAGCGGTTGTAGGCGGCTTTTCCAAAAGCACCGATAAAAGCGTAACGACCATCTTTGCACTTGTGCATCGAAGCAGGCTGGAATATGGGTACCCGGCTGCCAGCGCGGCTCTTCTCAATTCCGAGATTAATATAACTGGTCCAATGATCATCAAGGTTACGAGCTGCGGTTTCTACCTGTGCCAAATCAATTTCCTGACCCAGGCCGCCTTTCAAGACGTTGATATAACCGGCCAAAATAGCACCAAAGGCGTAGATCGCGGTAAGATAGTCGTTGGTGAAAGGAATCGGGTAAACCGGGGGTTCCGGTGGAGGATTACCGAACAGGTTCATCTGGCCACTTTCCGCAAGGCCGATCGGGTCATAGGAAGGGCGGTTACAGATGGCAGGATCGCCGCCAAACTGAGGCCGAC
>JBDKUD010000338.1:0-2705 GCA_039679805.1 Syntrophomonas sp.
CTTAAGAACCCGGTTTTTCGCCATGCGCATTAAGCAGACAAGTGCACCCAGCAAGGTACCAAAAATTACTGACAACAACGATATAATGGCAGTGACTTTCAGGCCATTTACTATAAGCGAGTAGCGATCTTCAACTATAAGATTATTGTGAAAACTATCGGACACACGACCTGAAAATGACGCTGCCGCTGCTGTCTCATCAGTTTGTCCTTCGTATTTGGTTAAATTCTTCTTAAGAGCAATAACTGCGGTCCCGCCTTCCAAATAGATATCTGAAAAGTCAATTTGTTTACTTCTCTCCTCGGTAATAGTTATTCCGTCAGAAATCATATCTACCTTGCCTGAAACTAAAGCGGCAATCAGCGATGCAAAATTCATATCAATTATTTCGAGATTATAACCCTCTTGTGCGGCAAATTTTTGAATCAATTCAACATCAAAACCTACATATTTACCATTTATAAGAGCCACATAAGGCAGGTCGGCTACAGTAACAGCCAGTACCACTCTTTTACCCTTTAGATTGCTATTAAAAATTGGCATTACTGCTTTTTCGGGGTCATTTACGAACCAGCGCTTATAGATTTCATCATAAGTACCATCTGCCCTGGCCTTTTTCAGAAAACTATTAAACTTTTCCCGCAAGGCGGGATTGTTTTTATTAAAACCAACTGCTAACGGCATATCCCACACATCATCGCTTAAAATTCCCATATCTTTGTTGTTTTTTACTAATACTTTAGCCGTTACCAAGTCCATCATAGCTACATCAATCTTGTCAGTCTTAATAGCCACAGCCATATCGGCGGTGCTATCGTATCTAGATATTTTTGCCTGCGGGTATTTTTTTGCAACAAAACCATCATAGATGGTACCGGTATTCACACCCACGCGTTTGTCGGCAATATCGCTCAGCTGGCTTAGCTGGCGGCTGGTATTATCGGATTTAGTTATCTGCTCGCCCTGGCAACCTATCAAGGAGAGAGTCAGAACAAGAATTATTCCAATTATTATCAGTTTATTTCGCAATAGTTAGTTTTCCTCCTTGGAGGGCATTTCTCAAATTATGATTTACTATCCGTATTCTCTATTTTGGTTAGTTTATATGCCTGAATCGATATATAGGGTCATCATTCCTAATAAGTATCTTTAATCTTAACCTTCCACAAAAATCATTGATATCCTTTTTTATGTCAAAATTATGCAGGATTTTAGTGATAATTGATCGAAAAGTTTCCTCCTAAGTTGTTTTATTTAAGATAGAAAAATATCAATTGAACTTTTGAATGAGCGACGACTGGAAAACATACTACGGCGGGTGGCAGGTTTTACTGCAAGAGGCTTCTGAATTTACAGAGGTAATAGCTAAGATAGGATGGTGATGGTTAGTGGGATTATCAATTAAACACCGGCGTTTTATGGTGATTACAACCATGATGGCCTTTATCATGACGTCAGTAATACTGCCTGGTTTGGCTTATGCTGATTCAGCCGGTAATATTACATGTGATGCCCCGGTAATAGGTAACCTGTTAGGAGAAAAGCAAGATCGGAGTAAAGATACAAGGATAACAAGCCAAGGCTTTAGTGATATAAAGAACCACCCGTCCGAAGCTGCTATTCGGGCTCTGCAGGCTATTGGCATGGTGAGTGGTTTTCCGGACGGCAGTTTTCACCCTGATAAGCCAGTTACCCAGATGGAGGCCGTTACCCTAGTCATGCGTCTGGTAGACAATGGGAACGAAAAAGCAAGGGCTGCGATTAACCAGGAAGAACTAAAAAACGTACCTGTCTGGGGAAAAACAGCCGCCCAAAAAGCTCTTCAAATGGGTATTATTTCAGCCGATGATTTTCAGTACACTGCACTGGCAACGCGTGTCCGGGTCATGGTGTGGTTGGCAGAAACAGCCGGCATAGAAAGGGAAGAAGCTGGGAACCTGTCTTTTAAGGATAGCCAGTTAATATTATCAGCTGATGCAGGGTACATCAGGGCTCTTTATAATATGGGCATTATAAAAGGTACCCCGGAAGGTAATCTGGAACCAAATGGGGTTATGAGCAGGGCTCAGTTGGCTGTCATCCTGAAGAACATCTTAGACAAAAACCTGGTCAGTAGTTCTGTAAACAGTATTGATAAAGAGCTCGTTTCCCTTGATATACTGACTGTCAACGACTTTCATGGGGCTCTGTTGGAAGATAATAAGAATCCCGGTGCTGCTAAATTAGCCACATGGCTAAAAGATCAAAAGGCCGCAAACCCCGAGGGCACCCTGATTTTATCGGCCGGAGATATGTCACAGGGGAGTATCGATTCCAATTTGTCATACGGAAAGACAGTTATTGAGGCCATGAACGAAATAGGTTTTGATGCTATGGCGGTCGGCAACCATGAATTTGACTGGGGGCTGGATTGCTTAAAGAATCAAGCTGCCTGGGCCAAGTTCCCTATTTTAACCGCTAATATCACAGATAAGAAAACCGGCCATGGCCTGGAAGGTACTAAACCCTGGATTATAGTGGAGAGGAAGGGTGTGAAGATTGGCATTATCGGTGTAACCACTGAAGAAACAACTGATCAAGCCAGCCCTAAAGTTATATCCGCATGCAAAATTGATAAGCCGGGGGAAATCATAACCAGACTGGTTCCGGAGTTAAAGCAGCAGGGGGTACAAGTAATTATTATATTGGGCCATTTGGGCGGATAC
>JBDKUD010000345.1:0-9601 GCA_039679805.1 Syntrophomonas sp.
CAATGGGGTCTAACTCAGCTGCTTTACGAGCTGGATAGTATCCGAATACCACCCCTACCACTGTTGAAAAAGCGATGGCCATGATGGCTGACCAGGCAGGCATTTTCATAGTCCAGCCGGATAGTGATCCGAATATTTGCGATACCCCCCAGCCCAGCAGTGTTCCAATTGCTCCGCCAATGATACAAAGCAGAATTGATTCAACCATAAATTGATTAAGAATATCCCGGGTGGTAGCACCTACCGCCATGCGAATGCCAATCTCACGGGTGCGCTCAGTTACTGAGACCAGCATTATATTCATTACCCCTATACCGCCTACTAAAAGAGATACCGCAGCAATGCCACCCAATAGCAAAGTAAGAATACGGCTGGTATCTTCTACTGTCGATAATAGTTCCGCTGAATCCATAATGCGAAAATCATCATCCGCATCATCAGCCAGGCGGTGACGGTCTCGCAGCAGGGTAGTAATAGTGTTCTGTAAAAACGTCAAAGCATCCTTATCGGCAGCCTGTACAGTAACTGAATTTATGGAACTACTTCCTGTTAGCCGCTGCTGTAAGGTGGTAAGTGGAATATAAATAATATCATCAGAATCCTGCATACCACTCGAGCCCTGCTCGGGAAGTACCCCAATAACTGTGAAAGAAAGTCCATTAATACTTACGGTGGAACCAATTTGCACATTACCCCCGGAATTGAGATTCTCAACCACAGTTTGTCCTAAAACTGCCACCTTGTTCATATTATCAAGGTCTTCTTGTGTAAAAAAACCACCTTGAGTAAAGTTCCACTCCTTTATTTTGCTCATTTCAGGATTAGTACCACTTACGCTTGTGTTCCAAGTTGTACTTCCAACAACAACACTGGCATTAGAAGATTGCGCAACTGAAGCAACATTCTTAACATAAGGTAATTTGGCAATCACCTTGGCATCTTCTGTTGTCAAGGTACTTCCTCCTGCCCCCCGCATAACGCCACGGCCTCCACTGGGCATTATTTGAAGGATGTTGGTTCCCATACTGGAAATGCGGTCGGTTATCCCCGAGGTAGCTCCCTGGCCTAAGGAAACCATGACAATTACCGAGGCCACTCCAATAATAATCCCCAGAGCAGTGAGTACGGAACGCATTTTATTGATTGTCAAACTGCGCCAGGCAGTACGAAAAATCGTAAAAAAGTCCATCCTGGAGGTCTCCTTCCCTCTATTTAGATATCCCGGCTATAAGCTTGGTAATCTTTTCTTCGTTCACAATAAGTCCGTCACGCAGCCTGATAATGCGGTCACAGTATTCAGCAATATCGGGATCATGGGTTACTATTACAATACTAAGTGATTGTTCCCGGTTCAATTGCTGCAATAAGGTCATTATCTCCATTCCCGTTTTGGTGTCAAGAGCTCCGGTTGGCTCGTCTGCTAACAATAGATCGGGATCATTTACCAAAGAACGAGCAATTGCCACCCGCTGCTGCTGTCCGCCTGACATCTGGGTCGAGCGGTGCTGTTCCCTTCCCGCCAATCCTACCAGCCCCAGTAATTCCCGGGCCCGTTTTTCCGCGGCATGGCCGCGAATCCCGGCATAGGTCATGGGCAGGCAAACATTCTCCAGAGCCGAAGTACGTGCCAGCAAGTTAAAATTCTGAAAGACAAAACCGATTTGGCGGTTGCGCAAATAGGCCAACTGGTCCCGATCCATGTCCATAACATTATAACCAGCAAAAGTATAAGTTCCCCCATCCGGTTTATCCAAACAACCCAGAATATTCATCAGGGTTGATTTACCTGACCCGGAAGGCCCCATTATTGCTAGCATCTCTGGTTTATCCAATACCATTGATACGCCGCGCAGAGCCTGAACCGGATTATCTGTACCATAATAGGTTTTGGTAATACCCTCAAATTTTATATTAATATGTCCCATAGTTTAAACTTACACCCTTTCCTGCCAGCATACTAACTGTGATATCCTTTATGGCATGGGGCCGCCCATCATACCTCCGGAACGTTTACTGCTGTTACCCGAAGAGCTGTTTCCTGAACCACTATTTCCCGAACTATTATTCTGGGTGGCGTCATTGGTTCCAATAATAACTTTATCCCCAGCACTGAGGCCGGTTTTAACTTCAGTATTGGTACCGTCGCTTAACCCCACTGTAATTTGCTTTATCACTGGCTTACCATTCTTCAGGATGACTATCTGTTTTGTCTCAGTATTGCTTGCAGCAGCAGTGCTTTGTGCCCCCTGGAGACGTTCTTGTTGACTGCCCGTACTCCGAGTCCCTGTGCGAGTGGGACTTTGGGCTGCACTTGGCCTGTTGTTCCTGGCGTAAGTCTGCGCATAGGTAAGGGCTAGATTAGGAGCTGCAATTACGTTTTCCCGTTTATTAACAATAATTTTAGCGGTGACAGACATACCGGCCTTTAATTGACTGGTTAACCCACTGGTAGCAATATCCACTTCATATTGCTGCACATTGTTGGTAGCGGTCGCCTGTGGACTGATACGAGAAACAGTCCCTTTAAATGTTTTGTCGTTGTAAGCGGTAACTGTAAAATTAACCTCCTGCCCAACTTTCACGCGGCCAATATCCACTTCGTTTACCATAGCCTGTACCTGCAGGTCATTACTGATTAGATGGAACAAGGCAGTAGAGGAATTACCTGTCTCCTGTCCCACTTCACCGTTAACCTCTGCTGCTATTCCCGAGAAGGGAGCAGTTAATTGAGCATTGTCCAAATTAGTCTGGGCAATTACCAGTTTTGCTTGGGCAGTACTAATAGCAACCTCGGCCAATTTCAGGTTAATCTCGGCACTGCTGAGATCGCGTTTAGTTTGTTCCCAATCTGATTGTGCCACCGCCCCCGCTTGGTACAGTGCATTCTCGCGATCAGCCGCAGTTTTAGATTTGTCATAATCATTTTGGCTCTGCTGCAGTTTTAATTGCGCCTGTTGTAAATCACTTTGACACTGTTCAACCTCTGCCTGCAAGGTGGTATCATCCTGCAAAGCCAATACCTGACTTTCTTCAACTGAATCACCACTGCGGGCATATAGTGCTTTTAATGTTCCCTGTTGTCTAAAATAAAGGTCGATTTCATGCAAAGGTTTAATTGTCCCGGTAGCCTCAATTTGGTCCACAATTGTTTCTTTAGTGGCCGGCATGGTCAAATAAGTGGTATCCTGCTTGTTTGATGATTTGTAAGTATAATAACCGCCAATACCAGCGGCAAGCAGGATAATAATAATGAGTGTGATTTTTACTGGTTTAGGCAGCTTCTTTTTCATTACTGCTGCACTCATCAACTCGGTGTCAACTTCCGCCATTCTTTATCAATCCCCCTGAAAGCTCTGATTTGAACGAAATTTTAGCTGATAACTTTACATGCATAAGTATCATCTTGCTATCCGTACCATTACTAATATGTTTCTGCATTAATTATCCATTTGTTCAACATAGCACACTATTATGAATGTTCTGTGAATAAACTATAAATATTTGTTCAAAGTTGGCACTTCAGAAGCCTGGGAAACAGCAAAAAATAAACCCGCTAAAATAGCGGGTCTTGGGGGCTGCATTGATTTATTTATCATCAATTTTCGGTTTGAGTAATTCCACCTGAGACCAATCTATCATTTCCATGTTATCAACATTTAACTTGCTGACATTTGGACCAATTAACTTGGCACAATTTTTTTGAAATAACCAGATGCAAGGAGCATCATCAATTATTATCTGTTCCGCCCGGTTCAGAAGTTTCAACCTTTTATCAGTATTAGCTTCCGCTCTTGATTCATCGAGCAGTTTATCCACCTGGGGATTATGATAGCCTGAATAATTACTAATCCCCATCTGAGAACTATAAAATAGGCTGTAGAGGAAATTATCGGCATCGGGATAATCTGGCTGCCATCCTATTCGAAAGAAACTCATATTCATTGTGGTCAATTGTTTTTGATAATAGCTCCATTCTACTTCCTGCAACTGTAAAACAATACCCATCTGAGCCAACTGTTCCACAACTGCTTCGGCAATCAGCTTATGTCCGGGGTTGCTGTTGTAACTGAGTGTCAAAACGGGTAATCCTTTACCCTGGGGATATCCGGCCTCTTCCAGTAAATTCCGGGCCCGTTCAGGATCATAGGAGTAGCCGCGTAATTGCTTGTTATAACCAGCCAAACCCTGGGGAATAACTGAGCGCAGCGAACGGTAAAGACTATCTTCCCCTATCTTTTTCATAATTGCATTGCGGTCAATAGCATAGTTAAGGGCCCGACGCAGCAGATAATTATTACGATAAGGCTCGCGGTTAATATTAAAGCCCAGAAAATAGGTTTCCAGAAGAGGTTTGTTAATGAATCGATCTTTATACTCGGTGCTCTTTTTAATGTTCTTAATTTCATCCCCGGGAATACTATCCAAGTAATCTAATTTTCCTGCTTTATAATCCTTAAAGGCGGCCAAATCGTCCTTATATATATTTATATTGATAGCTTTAAGTGGGGGCAGGCCGCGGTGATATTTATCATTTCTGACCAGCAGGATATTTTTATCATTGATTTCTTTCGGCATAAATGGACCGGTACCTGGTGGAAGGTCCTTGCTTTCAGACATTTTTATAGTGTCCATTACCCAAAACATAGGATTGGTGAGCAAGTACATAAATTCTTTATTGGGTTTTGTAAATAGTATCTTTAATGTTCTATCATCCAGTACCTGTATACCAGAAACATCAACTGCTCCTTTAACTCTCTCCGAAGCTCCGACAACAGGCAGAAACAAGCTGATATTATACCAATCTTTGGTGGCAGAAAAATTATTTTCCCAGGAAGCTTTTACATCCCCGGCGGTTAGCTCTTTGCCGTTATTAAAAAGTATATTTTTCTTCAGATGAATAGTCAGGGTTTTACCGGTTTGGGAATACCTCCAGCTTTTAGCGATAGCCGGCTTCAATTTTTGGGAATGTTCGTCATAATATACTAATCCCTCATATATTGCGGAAGCAGCCAGTTTTTCCGGTCGGGCAAGGGCCTGGGCAGGCAGCAGTGACTCCACCGTTCCCACCACCCCCACATTTAATGGACGGGAATCCAAGCTGGCTGTATAGAGTGCCCGATTATGAATAAATAATAGCCCGGCAATTAACAAAAACAGGGCTAATATTACTCCCACCACCGCTGCTTTTTTATGGTTATATAACAACCTTCCACGCCTCCTCCTAATAGCCTGTCTAATGACATTCTATTAAGAGAAGCGCATTATTATAACTGGAAAGTGATTGGTAGAAAATTCAACACAGAGAGACACAGATTAAGTCGGAAGGACACAGATTTATTATTGTATAAATGCTGGAGTAATACTAATTTTCATACATGGTTGTGTCCTCCGGGCATGGAAGGAAGAAATGAACGACATAGTGGAAAGCAGTTGGAGCATTTAATAAGAATAAATTAAGTTATATAAAATTCAGTGTTAATCCAATGAAATCTGTGTACGAGCGCAGCGAGTCAGTGTTGAATTAACCCCTTACTCCTTACCCCTCACTCGTAAATCGCCCGGTAGGCCTCGTAATTCTTCAACACATTGTGAACATACTGGCGGGTTTCCGGGAACGGAATTCGCTCCAAATCCTCGGCAGAGCCATCCCACTTTTCAGCCACTACCCATTCTTTAACTTTCCCCCGCCCGGCATTATAAGCAGCGATAATAATAGGCGTACGCCCTTCGAACTCTTTGTTAAGGCTGGCAATATACCAGCATCCCATTCGGATGTTCATTTCCGGATCATGCAATTGAACCGGCTCAAAATTAGCCATACCTAACTGACCTGCTATCCATTGGGCAGTCTCAGGCATAATCTGCATTAAACCTCTGGCCCCGACAGACGACTCTGCGCCAGTTTGATATTTACTTTCAGCCCTGATAATTGCAAATACCAAATAGGGATCAATATTATATTCGTATGCAGTAGCCACCACCAATTCCCGGTGAGGCTGGGGATAAAAGATAGTAATCCATTTAGGGAATGTTAGGACTATACCCATAAAGATTAATATAATAAACCACAACAGGGTTGGAAAACGTGGTTTTGCTTTGCGTTTCAATAGAAACCCTCCACAGAAAAAGATGATTATTATATAATATTTTAGAATCTTAGATTATATTATTGAAATATCTGGTAGTAGTCTCTATTGTTTCCTCTATACTTTTACTATTATCGATAACCGCATCAGCCTGCTCTGCTTTTTCATCCAGCGACATTTGAGCATTGATTCGAGCAATAGCTTCCTCCCGGCTATAGTTGTTGCGTGCCATAAGCCTCTTTATCTGAGTTTCACGGTCCACCCATACTACCCAGACTTCATTACACATCTGCTCCATATGGGTCTCAAATAAAAGTGGTACATCCATAACTACAATCGCTTCAGGATGTACCTTTTCTATCTGCTGTAAGTCATGCCGGTGTTTTTCCATAACCCGCGGATGTATGATTTGATTAAGTTCATCCAACTTAACCGAGTCATTGAAAACTATATCACCAAGTTTGGCACGGTTTATAGACATATCGGGATTGAGAATTTGTTTTCCAAAAGACTTGACTATATCATTCCAGGCTGGTTGGTTTGGTTCAATAACAGCATGAGCCAAATCATCGGAGTCAATTAAAATAACACCCAGATCTTTTAAGGTCCGGGCTACAGTACTCTTGCCGCTGGCAATACCACCGGTTAAGCCAATAATCTTCATTTTCACTCACCGACTTTTAAATTAATTCAACCAGCCCTATAGTAACCAGGATTATTCCGGGAAGCAGAGAAGAATAACAAAGCCACCGCTGGTTTCCCATAACCTTCCCCAGACAAATTCCACTATTAAGTAATATAAATTTTAACACACCGACACATATTGCGGTCAACAAAATATTAAATCCCGCCATAGCCGCTCCCAATCCTGCACCCAGGGCGTCCAATGCCAGGGCCAGACCCAGGAAAAAGGCTTCATGCGGGCTAATTTCCCCGGAACAATCCATATCAGCACTGGCTGGTTTTTTTAGTATTTGAACTATTATACCCAATGGCTTTACTTTTATTGTTAAGAGTGGTTTATCCGTATCACTCTCCAGGTTATTTATTTTCTCTCCACAGGCTTGCAATAAAAAATATACTCCGATAATAACCAGCATAATAGCCCCGATTCGCGAAGCAAACTCCGGGCTTAAGACGGATGCCAGCCCCTTGCCGCAAAGCATGGAAACCGTTACGGCAGTTGTTGAAGCCAGAGCAATAACTAATAGTGAAAGTAATGGAATCTTAATCTTCTTAACACCGTAAGCTACCCCTACCAGAAACCCGTCCCCGCTGACTGCCAGGGCCAGCATTAATATCATTACTAATTCCACCAGTGCCACTCCTATCCTTTATAGATGTATTTGTTTCTACTATATGGATAGGAGTAACAAAGTGTGTCTATCTCTGACACTTCTCGCAAAAATGAGAACTTCTTCCCCCAATTCTTGTCATTTGCAGTAATTTTCCACATTTCGGACATGGTTGATTAATCTTGCCATATACCTGGAGAAGATTCTGGAAATTGCCCTTCTGGTTATAACCATCCCGATAGTCTCGAAATGTTGTACCCCTCTGCTCTATACCGGTTCTAAGCACCTTTTTTACTGTCCTTACTAATCTTTTTATTTCTGGTGCTGTTAGTGACCCGGCAGGTCTGTCCGGCCTGATATTCGCCGCAAAGAGAGCTTCATCGGCGTAAATATTGCCAATTCCGGCAATCAGGTTTTGATTGAGGAGGAGCGTTTTTATAGCTACCCTTCGGTTTTTAACTACCCCCGATAAATACTCTTCAGTAAATTGCCGGGATAAAGGTTCTTTGCCCATATGGTCAAAAAACCTCTCAACATCCTTTAAAAACCATACCCCGCCAAACCTGCGCGGATCCTCGTAGACGATTTTGCGCTGGTTATCCAGGTGGATTACTACATGTATATGCGGCTTGGTAAGCTGTTCCTCTTCATCTGCCATATATAAACGTCCGCTCATGCCCAGATGGATTACCAGATAAAGCTTATTGCTTAAAACCAGGACCAGGAATTTGCCCCGGCGCCCGACCTCAACCACCTGTTCTCCGTAGATTTCTTCAGCGGGATAATCCTGTCGGCGAATTACTTCCGGCTTAAAAATATCAATGCCGGTAATCCGGGAACCTTTATTTATCTGCAGCGATGATCTAATTGTTTCGACCTCCGGCAACTCCGGCATAAAAAAACCTCCTTAAAATTCAACACAGAAGCACGCAGATTTTTCTGGATTGACACAGATTCTTTATTATATTTTGTATAGTAATATTTCCTTTAACCAAAAGCCATAAATTGACGAGGACATTTTTAACTTTGTGATATTATTAAGTTTAACCCCCACTGCGTCTACCTAAATAGCTTGATTGCACAAAGATATCGCCACATTAACTAACCGAAAATCATTGTAAATCCAATGAAATCTGTGTCCTTCTGTGTTGAATCCCTCGTGTTCCCCTTGTTGAATTAATCTATCCCCAACCCCTTCATATCATACCAATTATCTCCGGTTTCCAGAGAGACCTCCAGGGGGACTTTGATAATACAGGCATTCTCCATACAATCCTTTACCAATATGGCTACCTCTTCCAGTTCCTCCCGGGCTACTTCCAATACCAGTTCATCATGTACCTGCAGCAGCAACTGGGATTTAAAATTATGAGCTTTTAGTTCTTCATAAACCTTTATCATGGCTAGCTTGATGATATCGGCCGATGTCCCCTGAATAGGTGTATTAAGGGCCATACGTTGCGCAAACGACTGCACCATTTTATTTTTGGCATTTAGATCAGGAAGATAGCGGCGGCGTTTTAACAGAGTCTCGACATAGCCGTGTTTCTTCCCAAACTCAACAATATCCTGCATATACTGGCGAACCCCGGGGTAGGTATCAAGATAGTTTTCAATATAAACAGCCGCTTCTTTACGGCTGACGCCAGTATCGCGGGCCAGGCCAAAATCGCTTATTCCGTAAACAATCCCGAAATTAACTGCCTTGGCCCGGCGTCTCAGGTCATAATTTACTTCCTCCAGCGGCACCCGGAATATTTGGGAAGCGGTAAGCGTATGGATATCAACCCCCTGCCGGAAGGTTTCAATCAGCATTTCATCCCCGCTTATATGGGCCAGCGAACGTAAATCAATCTGTGAATAATCGGCCGAAAGGAGAATCCAGTCTTCGTCCCGGGCAATAAAAGCCTTGCGGATGCGGCGCCCTTCCTCCATTTTAACCGGGATATTCTGCAAATTCGGCTCCACGCTGGAAAGCCGTCCGGTAGTAGTCAGAGCTTGTTTAAATATGGTATGCACCCGCCCGGTATCAGGATGAATTAAGGCCTGTAAAGCATCCACATAAGTTGATTTTAGTTTGGTTAACTGGCGGTAATGCATAATATAAGGAATTATTTCATGTTCATCATATAGCTTTTCCAATACATCTACCCCGGTTGAATAACCGGTTTTGGTCTTCTTCATGGTTTTCAGGCCCAGGTCCTCGAAAAGCACCTTTCC
>JBDKUD010000256.1:0-5756 GCA_039679805.1 Syntrophomonas sp.
TCCTGGGGGCACTCTTTACCCTGGGAGCAATTCTGGCCGGCCTGCTGGCACGGATCTTGCCGATTTATTTTCAAGGCTGCGGTACTGAATTGCTTATCTTACTAGTCCCTGCGATATTGTTTTTTTCCCTTATTTTATGGCGCCGACTCATTGCCAATTATTTCTTGTCGGCCGACCTGAAGGAGGGAAATGATTGCGGGACCCCGATGACTACGGTCATAAAAAACATTTGGTTTTCTCCTTTTTTAAGAACTTCAATGCTAAGTTTTATACTTTTATTAAGCCTTTTTTATATACTAGATTATGAATTTTTTCTGTTTATGGCTGCTAGATACCCGAATAGTGATGCCATGACACAGTATTTTGGACTATTTACCGCTATAGTTTATATTGTTTCATTTTCGGCCAGTTTATTCCTAAACCGCCTTATAGACGCTGTAGGAATCGGAAATACCGTTTTTCTAATGGGCCTTACCGTAATCATTTTATTTGCGGGAACAGGTTCTATGACGCAAAGCCCATGTGCCTTAGAGTTCTTTTCTGTGGGTGATTTAATGATGGATGTGCTATCCTTTACCTTGCTGCCGCCCATTAGCCAGGTGTTCTATAAATTTCTGCCGACTGAACAACGAGCAGGAGCAAGTCTGTTCTTTGCAGGAAGCATCAACGCCGGGGGAAAACTAATCAGTGCAGCAATTACAGGCCTGCATTCCACCGGAATGGTTCCCTTGATCGTATTATCGGTTTTTGGATTCCTTCTTGCATCTGCCTATTTCTTCCTTACCTGGAGGCAAAAGCATTTATACTTATCAACATTACTGGGCAGTCTGGAAAATCATGCTGTACGCGCTCCCGAGCTTAATGATTTTTCTCCTGGCAAACTATTGGGCGAAGGAGATGTTCACCCGATTCTCGAGGCTTTGCAAAGTGGCAATGCGATCAGAGAATTGATCGCACTAGAACTAAGTGTACACATTAAGCATAAAACATTGTTTACGGCCCTCCAGCCGTTTTTGTCTCATCCTGATCCGCACCAAAGACAGTTAGCATTCCAAGCAATTTTGCAATACAAAGAAGCATCGGAGGATATTTTCCTTCTGGCCCTCCATGATTCCGCACCTAAAATTCGGTCTGCGGCGGTTCGCCAACTAAAAAGAATTTTAAAGAACGGTGCGCATCTTAACGAATTGCTATCCAAAATGCTTAATGATTCTAGTCCACAGGTGATCACGGAAACTATTATGGCGCTTCATGATAATTCAGACACGGCCTTACAAAAACAGCTGGCAGCACAAATTCAAGCCATGCTGACGGGAGATGATGAAAACCGTTTCCAGGTTTGCCGGGCCATCGAAGAAATGCGTGCCAGGCAATATGCCCCCCAGATTATGGCCATGTTAACCCCAGAAGCATCGTCCCGGGTTCGAATCTCTTCAGTTAAATGCCTGGGAGCACTTGATTGCCTGGAATCCATTCCCTTAATGATGAGATTCTATCCTAACGCTGACCTTGAACTTCGGCAAAGAGTTGAAAGCGCTTTGATTCAAATAGGCGGTGCGGCTATTCCGGAGTTAAGCAAAAGCCTCGATAGCACCGATATTGATATTTGGTACCTTAGTGTGATTAGTCTCTCCTCCTTGGACAAGGATCGTGAACTGGAGATGCATTTAAATCAAAGTTGCAGCCTAAAACTAAATGGCTTTTATAGTATAAGAAAGATCCCGGCACTCCTGGAAAGTGAGGGATTCAGCGATCTAGCTGACTTATTCCGTCTCCGTTTGAAGGAGGATTATGATCATATCCAAGAGGCCTGCTGGAAGACCCTGTCCATCTCTATTGATCAACTGATCATAGGTCGGCTCAAAGAAGCATTAAAGGAAAATCCTGCTGGCGACAAACGTGAACAAGCTATTGAACTGTTATCTGAGCTTTCTCGCAGACATACATTGATTGCAGAAATGATGCAGGTATTGTACGGATATTCGCCGGTATTAGCAGAACAGCAGATGACCTGCATCCAAAGTCTCAAAAACTCTATCCTTACTTTTCCGGATCCCTGGCTAAATCGGTTTTCGAACTATGCAATTACCCATCTTGAGAAAGGAGACAGCTTAAATGGCTGATTATAAAGAACCCGGCACCCCGGTTGAAGGGGCAGTAGATACGGAATCATTATCAAATATGAACGCTATAATTGATCAAATGGTGCTTCTGAAAAAGGTCCCATTATTTTCTCAACTGGGGATCTCCGAGTTAGGTTTAATCGCCAGGATTAGCAGCGAAGAACAATTCCCCGATGAGACCATACTTATTGAAGAAGGAAATCAAAATCGTAATCTTTATATCATTATGCAGGGATTTGTTGAGTTGAGTGCTCACCTATCCAAGGATCAGCAGGGTTCCTTGGGGGTTCAAACCGCACCCAACTGTTTGGGAGAAGACAGCATTTTTACAGGTAACCCTTCACCTGTTTCTGCCCAAGTTATCATGGGAAAAGCGAGAATCCTTACCATTGACGGTGAAGATCTGAAAAGGCTCATCCGTCTCTACCCCGAAATAGGCATTGGCTTGCTTGCCTCTACCAGTAATCGTCTACAGAACTTGCAAAGAATGTTGATAAAAATGGAATAGCGTAAAGGGCTACACGTAATTGCGGGATAGCATTTCGGCAGCGCTTAGGTCTATTTGTTCCTTTTGGCGCACTTCCTCAAACAATGCCAGCAGGTCATTAACCCTTAGTCGCCTTTTCTCCTCTCCCTGAAAATCATAGGCAACTTTCCCTTTATGCATCATTATAATACGGTCACCCAGGTTGACTGCCTGCTGCATGGAATGGGTTACCATTATTGTAGTTAATTTATCCCGATGAATAATTTCTTCAGTTAATTGAATAACTTTATTACCGGTTTTAGGATCCAAAGCAGCAGTATGTTCATCCAGAAGCAAAATTCGAGGCTGCAGCCAGGTCGCCATTAATAGTGTCAAGGCCTGTCTCTGACCACCGGATAGTCCGCCGATAATATTGTTCAAACGATCCTCCAGCCCCATATTCAGCTCCTTAACCCTTTCGCTAAATTCCATGCGGGAGCGGGCATTTAAGGCCAGGCCTAATCCTCTCCTTTTCCCCCGCTGGGATGCCAGGGCTAGATTTTCGGCTATGGTCATATCAGGAGCGGTACCACTGAAGGGATTCTGAAAAACGCGTCCCATATAAGCTGCCCGACGATGCTCACGCCACCTGGTAATATCCTGTCCATCCAGAAAAATCTCCCCTTCATCTAGTCTGAAGCTGCCTGCTATGGCATTAAGCAGGGTAGATTTCCCCGAGCCATTGGTTCCCAATAACACAGTAAAGCTTCCTTCCCTCACCTCAAGGGTTATACCCTGCAGGGATCTAACTTCGTTAGGGGTACCGGGATGAAAAGTTTTATAAATATTCCTAACCTCTAGCATGAGCCTTTTCTTCCTTTCCCTTGAATTTACTTGATATACCTGGCAAAACCAGGGCGATTAGCACAAAAACGGCGGTTATAATTTTTAAGTCATTGGGATTCATACCCCACTTTAACGCTAATGAAACCAGTAAGCGGAACAATATTGCTCCAATAACAGCGCCTATAATGCTTGCTCCCGGTGTTCTTATCCCAATTAAAACCTCACCAATAATTAAACTGGCAATACCCCATACCATCATGCCTATTCCCATTTGCACATCGGCAAAGCCTTGATACTGGGCTAAAATCGCCCCCGCCAGGGCAACTAAAGCATTGGCCAAAGCAATGCCAACAACCAATAATAGGTCGGTATTTTCACCCAGTGCCCGAATCATCTGCGGATTATTACCGGCAGCCCGCATAGCTGTGCCAATATGGGTTCGGAAGAAATAGTAAAGAAGCACTCCGATTATCAATATCATTAAGATTGATGCCAGGAGAACCGTTATATCAGCTGCTGCAACCTTCCAACCCAGGAGCAGCACCGAGCCCTTTCCTTCCCATACCTGGTTGCTAAGGCTCTCCAGGTAAGACAACAGGGTGGTTTTGTCCAGGAGAGGCAGGTTGCTTTTTCCCATAACCCGTAAATTAACTGAGTATAACGAGATCATAACCAGGATTCCCGCTAGAAAGGGGTTTACCTTGAATCTGGTGTTTAATATACCAGTCACCGCACCGGCTATAAAACCACCCATCATCGCCGCCAGGGTAGCCAGGATAGGATTTATACCCGCAATTATCAGCGTTGCTGCCAGGGCCGCGCCTAAAGTAAAGGAACCTTCTACCGTAATATCAGCCATATTAAAAACCCGGAAGCTGATAAAGACTCCGAAAGCCAGAATAGAAAGGATTAGTCCAATAGTTAATGAACCAATTAGTAATGTCATCTCTATACCTACCTTTCTTGAACTATCCTAGTAATACCACCCACCCAGCAGTTCCCCTGAATGAACTCGCTTTCACCGGCGCCAATGTTTTTCCGGTCATCGTAAATCAGATGCAAAAGTCCCTGAACCTGCTCATTTTCATAAAGGGTGGAAATAGTGTCAGCCAGATCAAGATTCTTTTTCCTTAATGGACGGTAGGGAAAGACAGCACAATGAATATGACCCTGCCATAACGATCCCGGTCGCAGAGGCCGTACAAAAGGAACCAGCTCGGGTGAGGGCTGCCTGGTAATTATACCTACAGCCAGTGCCAGCATACGGGGAAAAGCTTTTTCGGTAGTTAGGTTAACGTTTTCCCTTATTTCCGGAAAAGTAAAAGGCGAGGTATTGACCTCATTACTTAATGGCGAACGAATCAGTGCAGTACCTACCAACCCGTTGGTCTCTCCCACTATGACTAAGCCCATACTGTCAAATTCCCCTAATTCACGGTAAGAAGCAATCCTCTCCAATAAATTGCTGCAGGGAATTGCTCCGCTCGCTCCACGGGCCTCAAAATTCAGTTGGTGTGATGGGTCACCCTCACACGATAAACCGTAAAGAACTTTTAACTCCGGTATGTAACTTCCTGTCTTTATGCCATAATCAACCTGTTTGTTACCATCCCCGGGCAGATAAGCAACCGTGCCGCCTATTGCTATGAATTCACCAAATCGCCCCCGGCAATCGTTAAAATCATACCCCATGGCCCCAAGTCCCAGGCCTAGTTTATGCGGCGGAAAAGATATCGTACGGCAATCCTCTTCTGAGAATCCACAAGTATGAATTAGCGCGGGATTACCGGTTAAGGTACAGGTAAAATAGGCATTCTTGTTTATCTCCACCATGTTTCCAGCTATCCCGTCCTCTACCAGATCAGCCTTGGTAAAATCAATGGCCATTTCCGGGTCGTTAGTTGGGGTTAAAAACAGCTCACTCATGCCTACCATTTCCAGAACCGTTTTCACCTGCCGGGAAGGTTCGAGAACGGCAAAATTACCACCTAAACTCTTCACTTGTTTGTAGAACTGTACCAGAACTCTTATTCCCGCTGAGCTGATAAAATCTACCTGGGACAGATTTAAGGCCATATGATAATGACCGCTATGAACTTCCTCTTCCAGAGCAGTCGCTAAATTATTAGACCAGTAAGCATCCAACCGCCCCGTTACCTTGACCCGAAGAATACCATTACCATATTTCCTTTCTATCTCCAGATTTTTTGTCATGAACTACTCATCCTCTCTTTTAAGGTTAAGGTCTATTCTCCCACGATTTGGTCAGCCATTTTTAATACCTGTGAGGATAACTTTAGCCCGCATTCCCGAGCGGCTTT
>JBDKUD010000273.1:0-3439 GCA_039679805.1 Syntrophomonas sp.
ATGGTCGAAGGCGTGCTTCAAGCCCCTGATCCGGTCGTGGGCGGCAGGCAGCCCATCCACGCTCACCCTGAAGGTGATGTTCGGAAAGCGCTCGGCCACCATAAGAATCCTGTCGGTAAAGTACCCGTTGGTGCTGATTTCCAGGCGGCAGGTCTTCCTGTCCAGGACCTCCACGATGTCGAGGATGTCTTCCCTGAGGAGCGGTTCTCCGCCCGTGATGTTCAACCGCTTGTACGTACCCTGGATCCGGTCGATCACCTCGGGGGATATTTCTTCCTCCGCCAGGCTCGGATGGCGCCAGGTGTTGCACATCATGCAGCGGGCGTTACACCGGTAGGTCACGATGACCGCGCATTCCATAAATATACGCCTTTGTAAGAATTAGACAAATCCTGCCGAAATGATGCTAAAGCCAGTCTGTTTTGGATTGCATGAGATCTTAACTTGAGTTGAGCGATTCATGAATAGAAGAAACCCCGCCTATCGTGGTTAAAATCCTGGTATTGTGGAAGAAAATATCTGGCAGCACGGTCCCGCTACATCAACCCAACAGGTGAGAGGCTTACCTGAACAAGTCGCAGGAAGAACGTCGACATCGCTGTCCAGATTGTTCGCCATGCGGAAAGGTAATTCTCAAGGTTTCCGAAGCGATCTGGAATCATCTGTATTTTGATGAATTCTGGTGACGTTCTGCTCAGCCTCCGGTATTTGCCTGGATGTAAATATCACCACTTCGCGCGGCAGAATTGCTTAGCTTGGGTAGAGATAAATATATCAGTATTCACATATTTTTCTGCAGTACACCATCGTTAATTAGTTGGTTCAAAAACAGTTTTGTGCCATTGTAATTAAGATGCGTTAAATCCTCAAAAGCAGAAATTTCTTTGATTGATTGCAAATAATTGATAACTTGAGCATTATTACCAATGATATTGCTGATATTATTAATACATTGTTCTATTTCATCTTTCACTAATGATGCGTATTGTGGATACCATGGCGTAAAAATTATATAAATTTGGCAATTATGATTTTTTCCTGCTATGATGATGTCGTATAATGCTGATAGGTTACATTCTATAGTAGTATAATTGCCTCTGTCCTGCCTTTGTGACTTTTTATTAATGATCTTATCAGCATATTCCTTATCCAATACTCTGTTGTTTAGCTTGACCTTGTTTTGGTCGCTTTTTCCAATAAAATACAGTGATCTAAAAAAGATTTCTCCGTTCCAATAGAATAGGTTGCTAATTTTTGTTGCAATATAAGCGGAGAAATTTTCATGCTTCAACAAATCAGCCATTCCATTTGACCAGTAGGAGTAGCTTTTGAGATCTCCAAGAGTTTCATTCTTATCGAAAAGTCCAGTGGCTTCCACAAAAAGAACCTTCGGTGGGGAATTCAGCCTCAAATAATCTATCCATAAAACCTTGGACACTTCCGTCGACATACCTTTGTGGCTAAGCTGGAACACCCTCAGGCCCGTAGCTATTTCTATGTCGCGTGGGCAAAATGATCCATCGCCATGAGAATTTCCCAATATAACAATATCGTATTTATTCATGCCTCGGTACATTATTGAAAACTTTGTATTTGATTGTAATACGATCCATGAAAGTGCAATGGATATGGTTCTGTCTCCAATGATAAGTAAAAATAAAAAGAGGATGACAAGACGTAGTCTATTCATTATCTTCCCTAAAACTGAAAATAAATAAAGGATGCTCCTCGAAAGGTTCCAAGAAAAGAAATACTCCAGATTATTAGTAGAGATGAGCAAATACGCAAAGTGGTGCTATTATGAATAGCTGAACTGAGCCAACCAATTTCTAAGGCAAATTCAATAATTATCGTAATGGCAATCAATGTGAAACATTTAATTACAAGGAATTTTTCTGGTACAAAATAAAAATTGAAGGTATCTAATTTAAAAATTCCCAGTATTATTGAAGTTGCATTGTTTATGTTTGGTGCACGAAAAAAGATCCAAGCGAAACATACCAGCACAAAGACGGCACCGATTTGAAATAGCCTTAATGTATTATGTAGTAAGGTGCCCTTGATCCTTACCGGACTAAACAGGAAAGATATCGTATTTTGTATAATTAAATACGCTGCATGCAATCCACCCCATATGACAAAAGTCCAGTTGGCACCATGCCATAGCCCACCTAACAACATAGTAATGATTATATTCTTTATTGTTTTAAGCTTACCGAATCTATTTCCACCAAGTGGAATGTATAGGTAGTCTCTTAGCCATTGCGATAAGGATATGTGCCATCTCATCCAAAAATCACTAAAATTGCATGAAAAATATGGCCTATTGAAGTTGATTCCGAAGTCGAAGCCCAAGATTTTTGCTATACCGATTGCAATTTTGGAATAGCCATTGAAGTCGCAGTAGATTTGAAAAGCAAAGAAGAAAACGCCGATTGCCAGGGTTAAAGAAGTTTCTGCTTCGGGATTCGACAACATACGCTCAACCAGTGGGGCAAGAGAGTCGGCAACCACAACCTTCATGAAATATCCGGCCAAGGCCATCTCTGCCCCGGCGATAATTCGAGGCCATGAAAACTGGTGATCGTGCTGGAACTGCGGCAAGAGTTTCTCTGCTCTTAGAATTGGGCCGGCTACCAGATGAGGAAAGATCGAAACATAATTTGCAAATCTGAGGAAACTCCTTTCGACGGCTATTCTTTTCCAATAGACATCGGCAATATAGCTTAGGCTATGAAAAGTGTAGAATGATATGCCTACTGGGAGGATAATATAAAACTCGGTTGTTTTTATGGAATCGTTAAAGCCAGCAAATAGCTCGTTAAATGTTTTGATAAAGAAATTAAGATACTTAAAAACTGCCAGAAGTGATAGGTTTATAATTATAATTGATAATAGTTTTATTTTTCGTTTTATCTCAGAATTTTCATTGTAAATTAGATAACCAAACAAATAATTTGCCGATGTTGATAACATAATAACAATTATGAATCTATAGTCCCACCACCCATAGAAAAAATAGCTGGAAGAAAGACAGAAGAATAATCTTGTATTGCCTCTCAGTAGAAAATAGAGAACAGTGAAAATTGGGAAAAATATTAAAAATGGGAGGCTATTGAAGAGCATTGGATTAAGCTTCGATCCGGCGTAATCTAAAAGATTCTAATATTATAAATAATACGAACAGTATATACAATGATGAAGTAAAGAATATATGTAAGTTCCAATAATACCTTTGTCAAGGAGTGAAGTGGTATTATGATGTTGGTATTAGGATATTGTAAAGTCATTGACTATAAAATAGTTTGGATGATTGGTCCTGGATTAAAGTTTTTGTGCCGGAATGTAAGTAAAAAGCATATATATCATTAATGTGCGTATCGCGAATGGCATGTCCATCTGTTGATGTTTCACCTGCAGAGGATCAAGAGGCCGTCTT
>JBDKUD010000437.1:0-5752 GCA_039679805.1 Syntrophomonas sp.
GTCCCAGCGTACGGGCTAACTTCTGCAGGCCTGATTTTTGAGCACTCCACATGAAGAAAGACATGGTTCTTAATAAACCGGGCTTGGTCCACATAGTGTCAAAGACTAATTCTTTACCCATGTTGGGATTCTTTTCATATATATAAGATCTGGCTGCTGCATTAAGCTCATGCACATCAATGCCGGAAGGACAGTTAATAGTACACGTTTCACACATCAAGCACCGGGCCAGTCTTTCATATAAGTCCTGAGATGGATCGACTTTACCGTCTCTTAACATCCCCACCATAAAAACATGTCCACGGGGAGCCGCAGTTTCGTTTTTTATTTCGGTAAACACCGGGCAAACACTTCTACATTTGCCACAGCGAACACATTTCATTATCTGTTCCTTTACCGGAGGCAAATTCTTAAAATCCATAATAAACCTTCCTTCCTAAAAGGGATTGGCCGGTATCAAGCGGGAAAAGGAAACAGCACTAAAATACCTTTCCTGGGTTCATAATACCCTTAGGATCAAAAACTTCTTTGATCTTTCTCATATAATTAACCGCATTCCCGTGTTCCAACTCGGCATAACCACGGCGGACAACACCTACACCATGTTCACCGGTAGTTGAGCCTTCCAGTTCAATAGCCAGCAAATGAATTTCATGTACCAATTTGAGTGCTCTCTCTACCTCTTCTGGTACTTCCGGGTTAATAACCGGAGCAGTGTGAACATTTCCGTCACCAATATGACCATAATTAACTACCTTTATGTCATATTTATCACCCAGGGCTCTGATTGCCCTTAAAGTATCGGCAACTTTAGCTAGAGGGACACTAATATCTTCGCCGGCAAATACTCTGGTTCCATCAGGACGTACCCTGGCTGCGGCAGATGCCGTTACACTCCGGCCTTCCCATAATTCGGCCATTCTTTTGGCCTCGGTAGCCCATTCTACAGAACGTGCTCTTCTTCCGGCAATTTCCTTAATTGCATTACCTTCATAATCAACACTAGGTGGGTTGCCATCTACTTCAAAAAGTAAAATAGCTTCGGCATCCGGCAGGTTTATATGGGGCTTAAACTGATTAACAGCTTTAATAGCCGAACTATCAAGTATCTCAATTCCTGAAGGCAGAATTCCTTCCTGGTAAACTTCCAGTACAGTTGCCGGTGCATCATCTAACTGATCAAATACTGCCATGGCAATACCACGGGATTTGGGTTTGGGCCAACACCTTAATCTAATCCGGGTAATTACACCCAATACACCTTCAGAGCCAATCATTAACTTGGTAAGATTTAAACCGGAAACATTCTTGATGCATCTGGCATTAATTCCACCGGTGTACATAACTTCACCATTAGTTAGAACCATTTCCAGACCCAGTATATATTGTTCGGTACAACCATATTTTACAGCTCGTAAACCACTGGCATTATTTGCCACCATTCCTCCAACTGTACACATTAAGCTGCTGCCCGGATCTGGAGGAAAGAACAGGTTATATTTAGCCAGTTCTTTATTTAAATTTGCGTGTATTACTCCAGGACGGAGAATAACCTGCATATTTGGAGCATCTATCTCAACAATTTCATCCCAGGTGGATAGATCCATTATTATCCCGCCTTCAACAGCAACACAACCTCCTGTTTCACCTGTTCCTGCGCCTCGGGGGATAACATTAATACTGTTTTCAAAAGCAAAACGCATAATCTTCTGCACATCTTCCGTGGATTTTGGCAGTACCACTGCCGAAGGTGCTAAAGGTTGAAGTTTGGTAAAAAATGAACTAGCGTAGGAATAGTACATCAAGTCCAGATCTTCTGAAAGAACTATATCCTTGCCCAACATTTTTATCAGTTCTTGTTTGATGTTTTCCTTTTCCAAAAATCTCACTCCTTCAATAGAAGTTAACGGTAATAAAGAATTGTTATAATTATCTCTTTGATTTTTGTATACAATCCTTGACTGACCGTACATAAATACACCTGCCTATTATAACATAAGGAAGTAAAGGTATAATTAAATATTCTAGGTAATGTCAAAGAATATCCGCGAGCATAAACCTCAATTTAGTCTGAAAACAAAAAAAGTTCGTGAGATGTCATATTGCATTATATTTAGAAGTACGCATGTGCATCAAATGCCTGTAAACAAACATTCAAAGTAAAAGATGTAAAATTATAAACATAAAATGCATAAGTGCATCGGAAATTAATGCACTTATGCATCAAAACAACCATCTGGTAAAGTTGCTGTGCCATAAAAAAGTGTTATGAACACGAGGATATTTAGTTTTTGTTTGAATTCTATTATATAATATATACATTGGCATGTTTATTGCAAAATTATTGTCTTGTAAGGAAGAAATGCACAATCACGTTTCAACCTCCTTATATGCCATTTTTTTATACTCGCTGCTGCTCTATGATGTAGGCCAAATTTATATTATTAACCTGTTGCCGACACCCAGGTAAGGGTAATGAATTATATTTTATAGTCATCATCATGGAGCAGTTGCCCCTTCCATTTTATCTAGTTAATATTTAATAATGACTGGGTAAAAAGCGTGGGATACCAACCAGTACATAGAATTTATAAAATTATGGTTTTCTGATACCGGGAACAGTCCTCTTCTGGTATTGGTGAAGGATAATAGGAGGAACAGAACGTGAGCTTGTGCTGCTCGGTACCTTACTGAGTCAATCACAAGGAGGGTGTTACCTTAGTGAAAGTTAGATGTGATTGGAGGGAGGGATGTTAATGGCGTATGAGAACATTTTACTTGAAAAAGAAGACAGGTTGGCCATACTCTATATCAACAGGCCCAAGGCTCTTAATGCTCTAAACAATGACACTCTGGTAGAGATTAAGAGTGCTATTACGGAAATTAAGGGAGATCCCGGGATTGATGTATTAATCATTACAGGTGCTGGTGATAAAGCTTTTGTTGCTGGTGCAGACATTGCTTTTATGCAGAATTTGTCGGCCGTAGAAGGCCGTGCCTTTGGCGCTTTGGGACAGGAAGTATTTCGTATGATCGAAGCTATGGAAAAACCAGTTATTGCAGCAGTTAACGGATTCGCACTGGGTGGTGGTTGCGAATTGGCTATGTGTTGTGATTTCCGCATAGCGTCTTTCAGGGCTAAATTTGGACAACCCGAAGTTGGTCTGGGCATTACCCCCGGGTTTGGCGGAACGCAGCGTTTGCCGCGTTTAGTCGGGTCAGGAATGGCCAAACAATTACTGTATACTGCAGACGTGATTGATGCCAATGAAGCTTTGAGAATTGGGTTAGTAAATCATGTAGTACCACCAGAGGAATTGATGGAATTTGTTAAAGGTATCGCCAAACGCATCTTAGCTAAAGCGCAACTGGCGGTTCGTTTTTCTAAAGCTGCAGCCAATGAGGGCATGCAAACGGATATTGACCGTGGCATGACAATTGAAGCCGACGTTTTTGGACTTTGTTTTGCAACTGCAGACCAAAAAGAGGGCATGACAGCTTTTATCGAAAAGAGAAAACCTGGATTTACTGGAAAATAAAAGACGAAAATAATAATAAAATGGAGAGGTGGATGTTTAAGTGAGAGAAGTAGTTATCGTTAGCGCATGCCGTACACCGGTTGGTTCCTTTAATGGAACATTGAAAGATACCCCAGCTGTAGACTTAGGTGCCCTAGTTATGGCAGAAGCCGTAAAACGTGCTGGCATCAAACCCGAACAGGTAGAAGAAGTAGTATTCGGTTGTGTTCTGCAGGCTGGTTTAGGCCAGAACCCTGCCCGCCAGGCTATGATTAAAGCTGGTCTTCCTGAAACAGGTACTGCTTTCACCATCAACAAGGTATGTGGCTCCGGTCTGAGAGCTGTCAGCCTGGCTGCCCAGATGATCAAAGCCGGTGACGTGGATATCATGGTAGCCGGTGGTATGGAAAGTATGTGTCAGGCTCCTTTCGCCCTGCCGAAAGCCCGCTATGGATACAGAATGAACAACGGCACCCTGGTGGACTGCATGATCAAAGACGGCTTGTGGGAAGCTTTTAACAACTACCATATGGGCATTACTGCTGAGAACGTCAATGATAAATATGGCATCACCAGAGAAGAACAGGATGCATTTGCACTGAGAAGTCAGGAAAGAGCTGCCGCCGCTATTGCTGCTGGTAAATTCAAAGATGAGATCGTTCCCGTAGTCATCAAAGGCAAAAAAGGCGACACTGTGTTTGACACCGATGAAGACCCCCGTCCCAGCACTGCAGAATCTCTGGCCAAGCTGAAACCCGCTTTCAAAAAAGACGGTGGAACTGTAACCGCTGGCAACGCTTCCGGTATCAATGACGGCGCTGGTGCAGTCGTTATAATGTCTGCCGATAAGGCCAAAGAACTGGGAATTAAGCCCTTGTTCAAGATCGTCAGTTATGCTTCTGGCGGCGTAGATCCCAAAATCATGGGTATAGGCCCAGTACCTGCCAGCCAGAAAGCTCTGGCCAAAGCTGGTTTAACAGTTGCCGACCTAGATCTCATTGAAGCCAATGAAGCTTTTGCCGCACAGTCCATTGCTGTAGGACGCGATATGGGATGGGGCGACATGGAGAAAGTCAATGTCAACGGCGGAGCTGTAGCTATCGGTCATCCGATTGGCGCATCCGGTACCAGAATTCTGGTAACCCTGCTCTATGAAATGATGAAGAGAGAATCCAAATATGGTCTGGCTACCCTGTGTATCGGTGGCGGCATGGGCACAACCCTTATTGTGGAACAGTGCTTATAGAATTATTTCCCATTAAGTAAACTTTTGACTGACTGCGCTGGCAAATCCGTCCAGCCAGCGCAGTCCAGTTATATAAGTTATAAAATATATAATAATAAATGGAGGGATTTGATTTGGCGCATAGTGTTTATATGTATCAAACTCGGGACATTAAGTTCGCGATAAAAGAATGGCTCGACATGGAAAAACTTTTGTCCTGTGATGCTTACAAAGATTACTACGGAATTGATGACATTGATGGGTTCTTAGATGTTAACTTCAAAATCTGCCGCGATGTTCTCTGCCCAGTTAACAAAGATGCCGATGAAATCGGTATGAAGTTTGTTGGCGGTGACACCCAGGCAGTCATCAGCCCCCCGTCCTTCAAGGCTGCCTATGACACGGTTTGCGAAGCCGGCCTTGGCCCACAATTCTCCGACCGTTCCGCGGAAGGCCGCATGCCATTAGCTTGGCAAGCTCCGATACTGGAAATGCAGTCCGGTGCATCCCCAGGAATAGTTATGTTTTGGTGTCTGACTGCAGGTGCATGCACTGTTATCCAGCATAATGCCTCCGAAGAGCTAAAGGAACGTTTCCTGCCCAAGATGTACTCGGGCGAATGGGGCGGCACCATGGGCCTGACCGAACCAGGTGCAGGTTCTGAAGTTGGTGCAGTTGCCACCAAATGCTTCCCCACCGATACTCCGGGTTTATACAAGATTAAAGGCCAAAAGTGCTTCATTACCTCCGGCGACCATGACCTGGCTGAGAATATTATCCATCTCGTGCTGGCCAAAGGTCCGGATGCAAAACCAGGCACTGCAGGTATTAACTGCTTAATCGTTCCCAAGTTCTGGGTCAACGAAGATGGCTCCCAGGGCGCATGGAATGACGTAACCTCCACCGGTATCGAGCATAAGATGGGTATCCATGGTTCCTCCACCTTGTCCCTCGCCTTTGGCGAAAACGACAATTGCTATGGCTGGATGATTGGCGATGGACCAGTAGA
>JBDKUD010000207.1:0-1591 GCA_039679805.1 Syntrophomonas sp.
TAAATGGTCGGAGTGACTGGACTTGAACCAGCGGCCTCTACGTCCCCAACGTAGCGCTCATACCAAACTGAGCTACACCCCGACGCAAGGAATATTGTATAACAGAATGGTTTTTTCGTCAAGTTCGAGTAGTTCAATAAATTAACTAAATTGTATACTATAAATTACTCCGCTTCGTTCAGATGGATTTTTTGGTGCAGAACCCGAACAGCATCTTGAACATTATATAATATATTCTTACCAGCTATCAAATCGCTCCTTATGACCATTATGTTTGTTCTAACCACCGTTTAATAACATAACTCAAACTTCGCAGCATAATTTAGTCATCAAAGCCCGCGCTCATACCAAACTGAGCAACACCCCAACGCAATGAATATTACATAGCAGAATGGTTTTTCGTCAATTTCGCGTAGTTCAATACTGCCTAATCACTGTTTGACGTTGGATTGGTTGGATTAACATATATTTTCTTTTGGATTTGCTCCATATTTGTTGTCACCGGGATTCCCATCAATACACGCTAACACTAGTAACCAAATGACTCCTATGATGGGTATTAATGAAATAAATAAGAGCCAACCACTTTTACCCACATCGTGTAATCTTCTTACTGATACGCCAAGACTGGGCAAGACTATAGCAAGGCAATAGAGTAAATAAATAACACCATAATCATCAATAATATTGGTTCCAAAAATATTATCCAAAAATGCTGCAACTATGGCAAAAATAGCATTGAATAATGTGAACATCCAATATTCTTTCCGCCTAGCCCTCCCTTTAAAGACAGCATATTTTTTTAGAACTGATAAATACCAATTCACATAAAATCTCTCCTTTACTTCATATTCAAATAATAGCTCTTTTCTATTAACTACTTATATTTTGATATAGGCAAATCCTCCCTTTGTAATAAAAAAATATATAAAAACGTAAAATAGTGTTTATTAATGTAATATTTTAAGAAATAAAAAAACACCCTAAATTAATAAGGTGTTCCTTAGCTTATTGTTTAAGGTCGTGGATTGTTTTCACGTTCCTTTTGGCAATAAATTAGATAATCATTTAGTTCCCCAGTATACGATAAATTACTCCTCTTCGTCTAAATGAAATTTCTGGTGCAGAACCCTAACAGCATCCTGAATCCGGTCTTCATCTATTATACATGATACCTTTATTTCCGAAGTGCTTATCATATGAATGTTAATATTTTCGTCTGCCAGGGCTTCAAACATATCGGCAGCAACACCGGGGTTACTTTGCATCCCGGCACCTACAATCGATACTTTAGCAATATCGTCGCTATATGACATATCCGATGCACAGATTTCTCTAACCAATTCTTCGACTACCGGCAAAGCCTTTTCGAGATCGTTTTTTTCTATTGTAAAAGCAATATCATTGCGGTTGTCCCGCATTGTGCTCTGAATAACCATATCTACATTAATCCCATTTTGGGCTAGAGTTTTAAAAAGTATTTTGGCTACACCGGGTTGATCAGGTACATCAAACAAACCAAACCGGGCACAATTCAAATCATGGGCAATTCCACTGACTATTCTACTTCTCTCCATTTTAGCAACCTCCG
>JBDKUD010000381.1:0-15886 GCA_039679805.1 Syntrophomonas sp.
ATATTTTCAAAGAACATCTTGGGACGTCCAAAGGTATCCAATTCAGGAATATCCTTATAAAGAAGAACATGAGCAATAGTCCCCACCATCCAGTCGGGATGCGGCGGACAACCCGGTACATTTATAATCGGTACATTCTTAACTATCTCTGAAACTGGTTTACATCCAGTCGGGTTAGGTGGAGTAGCAGGTAGACCACCATAAGCAGAACAGGTCCCAAAACTTAAAATAGCTTGAGCCTGACTGCCGATATCCTGGACGAGTTTCATGAAAGGAATAGGCTTGCCATTCTCTTCTCCCACCATACAGTATAATCCGTCTGCGCCGGTAGGTACTGAACCCTCTACAACCAGGAAGAATTTACCTTTATTCTCTTGTGCTACCTTATAAATAGCGTCCTTAAGTGCCAAATCACCGGCAGCAGCAGAGATATTTGGATGGTAACTAAGACTAATGACATTCAACAGAACTTCCTTGATATCTGGGTGAACTGTATTTAACAAAGAGATAGAACACCCGGTACAACTGGCTCCCTGTAACCATATTACTGGTGGCGCCCCGGCCGCTACAGCCTCAGCCATAAACGGTGCCAGGTAGCCGGAGAGGGATATAGCCGCAGCTGAACCTGCACAAAGGCGAAGAAAATCACGACGACTCAGTTTGGTAGGCATTATAAAATATTCCCCCCAACATTTTTTTAATTTGGCTTTAAATTTGGCTTTGTTTCATCCCAACCCATCCAGGCCAATCTTCAAATTAGGGCTGTATTGTGTACTATCTCGCCCTTTCTCTCTATAAAATGGAAGCCATAAAGTTATTTTGATTGTTTAGCTCTCACCTCCTTAATTAGCCAGTTTATCCAATCCTCTATTCCCTGGCCGGTACGTCCTGAAAGCAGGAATACTTGAGCCGCGGGATTAATCTGGGCAATATCCTGCTCAAACTTGTCCAGACTAAAATCGGTATAAGGCAAAAGATCAATCTTATTTACCAGGATGACCCGGGCCTCCCGAAAGATTAAAGGATACTTAAGTGGTTTATCATTACCTTCAGTAATGCTGATAACAACCGTTTTGAAATCCTCACCCAGGTCAAACTCGGCTGGGCAAACCAGATTCCCTACATTTTCTATAAACATTAAATCCAAGTTATCTGCGTGAAGTTCCTGAAAGGCATTTCCAACCATACCTGCATCCAGGTGGCAGGCTCCTTTAGTATTAATCTGTATAACCTGAACTCCTTTTTTCTCTATACGCTGGGCATCCTGGTCGGTATAGAGGTCGCCCTCTATTACTCCTAACCTTAATCTGCCATTCAGGTATTCAATGGTTCTCTCCAAAATTGTTGTTTTACCGGACCCGGGAGAGCTCATTAAATTTATCACCAGCAATTTATGATCTTTGAAAAGTTTGTTGTTTTTCCTGGCCAGTAAATCATTGGCGCCAAGAATATTTGAATTTAGCTGTACATGTGTCATAAGTTCTAGTCTCCCTCATAATATTCAAGATATAGTTCCCGTCCTGCAATTATGTCAACACCATTTTGTCCACATAATGGGCAAATAAAGCAGTAATCATTTTCAACTGCAAATTGCTGTTGGCACTCATTACAATAACAAACAATCTTTTTCTCTGCAATTTCCAGAACAGCCTGTTTAAACATTGCATCCTGTCCCAAGACCTGGAAGGCAAACTGCAGACTATCAGGAAGAGCCATAGAAAGTTTACCCACTACCAGCTTGAGTTTATTAACCTTACTTATATTATTATCCAAAGCGCTGTGGCGAACTATATCTATAACATTTCCCATCAAAGCCAGTTCATGCATATCGGTTCCCACCGTACCTTAATTTATTTATATAATCCAGGTGAAAATAAAAAAGCCCGGCAAAAAGAAGTGCCGAGCGTCGAGATACAAATACTTGTAACAAAATTGACCATCAATAAGCCATTTCGCAGGTATTTGTCCAAACTGAGCATCCCTTTTTGGCAAAAAAGGATCACTTGAACGGTTCAAATAAACCTTTTGTTCTGTCCTACCCAGTTCACTCTCCACAATTGATTAGAAAAAAAATCGTTTACGTTAACTTCATTGGTATTTCAACAATATTGTGTCTTTTCCTGCAGACCAACCAAATGTTTATTGTATTCTTATAAGTATACTAAATACATAATAAAGCCATCATAATACAATTTTAGCTTTCTAATCAATAAAAAAACCCAGACACTGAAATGCCGGGGTTAAACGCACAAATACTTAAGCAGAGTGCTCTTCATGAACACACTTAGTATCTGCCTGAAATTTGGCATCCCCTTTTCACTATGGAAGGAACATCCGTTTCCAGATGAACCCTGACGGCCTGGTTTTCATAGTTATATCCTTAGAAAAATCAGGCTCGGAGATAATTTATTAAATTTTTTTACTAAGTATATTCTACATTTATTCTTTTATTCCTGCAAAAAAATCAAGTTATCTCAACCATGTGTATATAGATGTGTATGTTGGCCTTCTCCGTGAACGTGACAATATTCGTCAATTAGATTAACTGTTATTAATAATTCCCGATTTTTCAAAGCTTCCCGGGTTGGCCCATCATAAACAATTTGATGATCTTCAGAAAGAACTATTGCCCGGTGAGATAAAGTATGCGCCAATTCCAGGTTGTGCGTAGAAATAATAATGGTACGTCCCCGGGCATTAAGCTCTAGCAAAAGCTCCACCAGCCATCTTTGGGTCCGGGGGTCCAACCCATTGGTCGGTTCATCCAGGATTAAGACTTCAGGGTTTAAGGCCAGTACCGAAGCAACAGCCACCCTCTTTTTTTCTCCGCCGCTTAACCGGTGTGGCGACCTATCCTCAAGATACCTAATCTTAAGCATATCCAATACATCTTCTACCCGCTTTCTCACTTCTACTTGATTAAATCCCAATTGCAATGGGCCGAAAGCGATTTCATCCCATACCCGGGTAGTAAAAAGCTGAACATCGGAATTTTGAAAAATAAAACCAACCCTTTGAAAATATTTTTTAGAAAAGTTCTCATTCTCCATTAATTTTTCATTAATTTTTTGGTTAAATGCCTGAAAATAGCCCTTTACCGGGAACACCAAACCACAAAGCATTTTTAGCAAGGTAGATTTTCCTGAACCATTCGCTCCCAGCAAGCATAGCGCTTCACCAGCTTTTATATTAAGGCATAAATCATCAAATATAGGCTCCTTGAGATTGTAGTTAAAAGATACATTATTCAAGGTGAATAATGAATTATCCAAAATAAGGCCCTCCTATTAATGCAGATGCAATTATAAAAATAACAACCATACTCCCTGCCAGATCCCGCTTGCGCAATTTCATACTATCAGCAATCACTGCTTCCCCGGTATAGCCCCGAGCAGTCATGGCTTGGTAAACTTCCTCGGAAACCGCCATACTTCTGACAAACAGAGCCGCTATGGAAGACCCCACCTGTGCCCTCTGACTATGCAGTGACAATCTACCTACGGTTCTTGCATAACGAGCTTCAAACATTTCTATGGATATATTTAATAACATAGCCAGGTATCGGTAGCTCATTTCTATAATCATAACAAACAAAGATGGCACACCGATTATCCGCAAGGATTTAAGCAATTTGGCAATAGGAGTAGTTATCGTAAGCAACACTCCTAATGACATTGAAATCCCCACCCGTAAGAATAGGAATATCGCAGCAATTGTCCCTTGTTTAGTTATAAAAATACTATCGGGCATATGAATCCCCCACCAAACTACAGGTCGTGTAAATTGATAGATAACCAGCAGGGGACTGCCATCAATAATCACATTAAACATTCCGGGACTAGCAGCTAGTAAAGAAAAAAGCGGTATTAATCCCCATATACGTTTTTGCAGCGTAAATACCGGCAAACACGAATAGAACATAAGTATAAGAGTAAAAATCCATATCGCCAGTAGAACACTAATGCTTCTGGTAATACCAACCAGTATTATTAATGATAAAGCAGAAATTAATTTTACCCGCGGATCAAATCTCTGCAACAGCCCATTTAAGCCGGCAAAATACTCTGTTGCCAGTTCTTCTGATATGGTTTGTTTCATATGCCGGATACTTTTTCCCAGAAAGTTACGAGTTCTGCGGCCAGTTGCAACCAACTCATCATATTCCTGATTCTTCTCCATCCACTCTGGAAGCATTATACACTTATCCTTTCGCTAGATAATATACTGATGGGATAAGTCCGCAGACTCATCCCGAACAGCGATATTATCTTAAAACTTTGCTTTAATCTTTAACCATTTTAGAAAAAACAGTAAACACCGCTACTATAAGTGCAACTCCAATGATGGCAGATAAAATATAGCCCACAACGGAACCGGCTGTACTACTTCCCAGAACATGTACAGAATAATCCGGCAGGAGAACATGGTGCCAAAGGTCAGCAAATTTAGCCAATCCGGCCGGAACAAACCCAACCTCTTCTTTAAGCTGGTCAGTTCCCCATTCGCCGAATGCAGTACCGGTAGCTATCAGACCCAGGGGAGATAATATTATAAACACACCCAGTGCCGTCCATAATTTGCGAAAGTCCTTAAACATTTTCCTTAATCCCCCAATCGCCATTAACTATTAGTTTTTCTGATAATATGTTGGGATAAGTTGTGCTAACAAACTTGTAACCTAAAAAAGTTACCAGAGCTTCAACCGGTCCGGCCAGAGTAATATGTTCCGACATCATAGCTGCTACTGCTACTTTAAGGGGATACATAAAATACAGAGGGGTACCATCTACTGCCTTGAAGAGGTGGAATTGCGAGCCGAACTCCACCGCGGTGAACAATGCTGCCATATTAAGTCCAATATAACCTGCTAAAGCAGCTGCCACCATTGCCCGGGTGGACTGATTGTTTGCATTACCTTTAACCAACTTGTAAACATAATACCCCACCATCGGCATTATAAAACCCATATTAAAACAATTGGCTCCAATTGCGAGTATCCCACCATCACCAAACACCAGCGCCTGGATGATTAGAGCCACCGATACTCCGATACAGGCCGCCCATGGCCCCAGCAATATAGCCAATAGAACCGCTCCCACTGCATGAGCAGAACTTCCACCTGGAATAGGCAAGTTAAACATCATAATAGTAAAAGAAAAAGCAGCTCCAATAGAAAGAACCGGTACATCCTTTTTCTTTAAATTTCTCTGGACCTTTTTGATCGCTATACTCCACACTGGAACCATTGCTATCACAAATGGAATTGCGGTCTGCGGACTTAAATATCCATCCGGAATATGCATATAAGTAATACCTCCTTTAGTTTGATTAACAGAGTTCTTATGTCAGGTGGAGTTTTCTTCTACATCTGACGTTAGAAATCGTTATCCAGGAGCTTAAGGCCGCTTATCTCACACTTGAATAAGCAGGAGCTTTAGCAGCGATTAGCTATCGGGTATATGTTTTTTATTGCCCGTACAATTGCAATAAAAAAACCATGAAAAATACAAACCAGTTTCTTACCAGTTAATACCTTCATGGCTTGGTTGTTTATAAATGTTGTAAGCAGGGTTAATCTATCTACACCAGGGTAACACTTTCATAGTGCCTATTTAACCCCGGGCCTCTACTTAATCATAGTCTTTAGAAACTCTTAACCAGAGTAAATGTACTTATAATATTATCATTACTTACGGAAAAAAGATAGTTTCCTTTGGCAGTCAGAAATATTCTGGCTTTACCTTCCTCGTTAGTAGTCAATCTGTGCGGATAATCGCGGTTGCGAGTACTGCTAAATGTTACCCTTACCTCCATCCCCGGTTGGGCAATTCCATCTTTTAGTACCTGTATCTCATAGCTCTCACCCATACGTGCATGGCTGAAATCACAAGGTACAATTTCCAGTGGTAATCCTGCCGGTTCCAGTCCATGATGGTGATGGTGTCCCACTTCCATAACTATCTTGCCAAAGAGCTCTTTAGCCCCATTTTCTTTTACATACACCTGAACCAGGCCATCGTTCTTCTGGTCTAAATTTATCTCTTTGACCCTATGATGATCTTTAATTTCTACTTCCCCGGCAACTCCTTCATTAACAACAAATGCCTGCAGATTTGAAAACTCTGTCACATCAGTTGGGTGCATGTTATATCCTTTATATAACTTTAAATTCACTTCTTCACCCTCGTGGAAATGACCGTGCTCAGTGCCTGGCTCCAACCAAATTTCTAATTCCTGGCTAGTTGTTTGTTCCCTTATCTCATCCAGTATAATACGATGGTGAACCAGTTCCATCTCCCTTATTTTTGCCTTTACTATCTTACGTTCGCCAAATATACTCTCCAGAAAAATAGAATGATCTTCTCCGGGGATTACCCGGTCTACCTTTTCCATCAAAAGTTCTTCCTGTCCATCCCGGTAAATATAGACACTAGCTTCACACATCTTATTTACCTCCATCCTTCATACGGCAAGTAGCACAAAGCCACCCTTTATCAGTTTTCTCCGCCCTGGTCTCCATTACCCCTTCCCCACATCCATCACACTGGATGGTAGGATGAATACGGGCTTTTTCCGGAATATCAATGGTAACCTCCTGCCAATTAAAAAGCTCCTCAAAAGGCATACTCATAATCTGCTCGAATATGACCCCCAGCAAATATTCCTTTTCACTAGCTTCATCCTCGGTTAAATCTATCTTTCGGGCTAAAATCCGATACCTATCCGAGTCAGGACCCTTGGTTGCTCCAAATTTTTGAGCCATCCGAACAGCCCGGCCTTTTTCCCGGCTGGCTACAGTATAGACATTTTTACCATAGTCTTTAAATATTAGATTTCCTTTTCCAAAAGTACATCCCAGAATAGCTTGTATTGCATCAGCGCCACAGGAATCAGTTTCAACTATCGCCACCAGTTCCTCATCATAATCCTGGTCAACTTCTAAATACTGCCGGGCAAACTCAGCTGCCCTGACACCAATCAACAATCCTGGGCATATATGTCCGTGGAACTGAATAGCCAGTTCCAATGGCGGCATATTTTTGCACATTTTTTACTCCACCTTCCTGGTATTTGTTTAAAATCTATGCTCTGATACTTTCAAAAAGCTGTTTCACCTGATTAACCAGATAATCGACCTGCACCGGCAAAGGTTCATCAACCACACCACTTATTTCTATACCACACCTGTTAAGAGGAATGAGAATTTTGATTGCTTCAGCCGATGCTATCGCTTCTGACATACGAGAGGTAAGTTCACCGGAATATGAATTAGCAGCAATAATAGCCACCGAACCAGCTATAACATCAACCCTTCCGACACTGTAAATAAGTGCATTTTCCCCGCTGGCACCTTCATTAGCTCCGGCTTTAAGCATCATAGAAGTTGCTATAGCATTGGTACCTAAACCAATTATTTGGCAGGTTGATCCCATTTCCTGGCGAAGTTTTTCTACAATAAGCCGCCCGATTCCTCCGCCCTGTCCATCAACTACAGCAATCTTCACGCCTTCCCCTCCGCTTCTTTTTTGAAATAAGTATAACATAAGTTTGTGAATAGTTTATGTTATAGCCGCCTGAAAAAAACACTTAAAACCACCTGTTAAAAAAATCCCGCTTGGCGTTGACAAGCGGGTTGAAAAAGATTGGGATTAGATTGGGATTATTATGTAAAAGCTTTTCAGCTATTTACCTAATTAATGCGCTATTTGTCTGCATAAAACAAAAATCGTGCTCCTCTACGAGGAGCACGACAATCGGATTGCACAAAGTTATACAACACCAACTTGACCTATGTAATAGGTCTAATTCGTTCTCCTTTCCAAACAAGGGAGGCATAGTCATTTCCAACTTATACCCATCGGCTATATAACCTTAGTTTATAGCCTTAGGTTATATAGCTCGGAGATTATATTTATTTTTTGGATTATATCACAAAATATTATAAGGGGTCAACAAGTTACCTGTTTTTATTCACATTATTTATAATCAAGTTTAGGTTGACACAACCTATATCTTTTTCTAGAATAAAGTCAAGATATAAAATAAAGTTATAATGAATTATTTGGTAAAGCTAACAACTTAATAGAACTCCGAGCTTCTCTGGCCTAAAGTTTAATTACCAGGGCAGATAGCCGATGGGTAAGTTTGGAAACGAGCTTGCCTCCCGTGGTTGGAAAGGAATTCTAGTTATGGTGCATCAATAAATATTGATGTTTCCAGGCGTGGCGTTAATTTCCCAAATATTAATTGCACGCTATTATTGAGTGGTCCTTGCCTCCAGCCTCGGCTGGAGGTTTTTTTTTGGCCTGAATAGCAGGCGATATTTTGGAAGGAGTGATGGGAGTGAAACTAGTGAAACTGATTATTGATGGAAAGGAGGTTGAAGCTCCAGCCGGGAGTACTATTCTCCAGGCTGCCGAACAAGCGGGGATAAAAATCCCCCGGCTATGTTATGATCCGGATCTGAGTCCCATGGGGGCATGTCGTCTGTGTGTAGTTGAAGTGCAGGGAATGCGTACCCTGTCTGCGTCATGTGTAACCCCGGTTACCCCGGGAATGGTGGTTCAAACCCAATCACCAGCAGTAATTGAAGCCAGAAAAACTATTCTGGAATTATTAATTGCCAATCATCCTATGGAATGTATCACCTGTGATAAGCTGGGAAACTGTAAACTGGCTGAGTACTGCTATGAATACGGGGTTAGTGAAAGTCCTTTTGCCGGAGAAAAACACTGTTATGCCATTGATGACAGCAACCCTTTTATTATTCGCAATCTAAACAAATGTATCTTATGTGGAGCTTGCGTCCGGGCTTGTGAAGAAATGACCGGTGCGGATAACCTGTCCTATTTGAACCGGGGTTTCCACCGCAAGGCCACCACAGCAGGAGATGCAGCATATATTGATTCGGATTGCGTTTTCTGTGGACAATGCGTAGCCGTCTGTCCTACCGGAGCTTTAACCGAAAAGACTATGTCAGGCCTGGCCCGCCGCTGGGAAATAGACCGGGTTAGGACTACCTGTCCCTTCTGTGGTACTGGTTGTAACTTTGACCTGGCAGTAAAAGACAAAAAGGTAATAGGAGTGCTTTCCAACCCGGATAGTCCGGTTAATGGACGCAGCCTATGTGTCAAAGGACGTTTTGGATGGGATTATATCTATAATGAAAACCGTCTTACCACCCCTTTGATTAAAAAGAATGGACAATTTGAACATGCAACCTGGGATGAAGCTTTTGATTTAATTGCTGAGCGTTTTAAATCAGTCAAGGACAAATATGGCCCCGATTCCTTTGCCGCCCTTAGTTCAGCTCGCTGTACTAATGAGGAAAACTTCTTAGTTGGAAAGTTTAGCCGTGCGGTAATGGGAACCAATAATGTGGATCATTGCGCTCGTACCTGACACGCGCCTACCGTGGCCGGTCTGGCCACTACTTTTGGAAGCGGCGCTATGACAAATCCTATTAGTGACATCACTAATGAGGCCGAGCTAATGTTCCTGATTGGGACCAATCCTACCGAAGCTCATCCGGTTATTGGTTATAAGATGAGACAAGCAGCCCGCAAAGGGGCTAAATTGGTAGTATGTGATCCACGTCATATCGACCTGGTAGATGAAGCTGATTATTGGCTGCGTCTGAAGCCAGGCACTGATATACCTCTTCTTAATGGACTAATGCACATCATTATTAAAGAAGGCCTGGAAGACAAGAAGTTCATCGAGGAACGTACCGAAAATTATGAAGAACTCAAGGCCATTGTGGAAAGTTATACCCCGGAGAGAGTTGCAGAACTGACCGGATTGGCCGTAGATGACCTGTATGCAGTAGCCAGGCTTTATGCTACTACGGACAAAGCCATGATATTCTACACTCTTGGCATAACCGAGCATATCTGTGGAACCCGCAATGTTATGAGCTGTGCCAACCTGGCTATGTTGACCGGACATCTGGGGCGTCCAGGAACTGGAGTCTGCCCGCAACGCGGCCAGAATAATGTTCAGGGTGCCTGTGATATGGGCGCCTTACCGAACGTATTTTCCGGCTACCAGGGCGTAGGTGTAGACGCTGCCCGGGAAAAGCACGAAAAAGCTTGGGGCGTGACTCTTCCAAACAAAGTGGGACTGAAGATTCCGGAAATGTTTGCCGCAGCTCACGAGGGCAAAGTAAAAGCCATGTATATCCTGGGTGAGAATCCGGTCTTAACAGATCCGGATGCCAATCATATCCGCAAGGCATTAGAACATTTGGAATTCCTGGTGGTTCAAGAACTGTTCCTGACCGAAACTGCTCAATATGCGGATGTAATTCTGCCGGCGGCCAGTTTTGCGGAATGCGATGGGACTTTTACCAATACCGAGCGGCGCGTCCAAAGAGTACGTAAAGCTATTGATCCTATCCCCGGTCAGGCCAACTGGCAGACCATTTGTCAGATGGTTACCAGAATGGGATATTCTATGAATTATAACAGTCCCAGCGAGATATGGGACGAGATGGCTTCTCTGTCTCCTTCCATGGCTGGTATCAACTATGATAGAATCGACCAACAGAACAGCATACAATGGCCGTGTCCGGCCTTAGATCATCCCGGTACCCCGGTCCTGCATGTCGGCAAGTTTAGCCGCGGATTAGGACTGTTCCAGCCTTCGGAGCATATACCCCCCGGTGAAATGCCCAATGCAGAATACCCATTCCTGCTGTCCACCGGCAGAATACTGCAGCATTATAACGTTACTACCCCGTATTCAAAAGGTATCAGCAGTGTATGGAATAAGGAAATGTCGGAACTTAACCCGCTAGATGCTGAAAAATTAGGCGTGAAAACCGGCGATCAGGTCAAGGTAACCTCCCGCCGGGGTGAAGCGGTCACCCAAGTTAAGGTAACAGATAGAGTATTGCCCGGGGTAATATGGATGTCCTTCCATTATAATGCTACTCCGACTAATGCCCTTACCAGTGATAGTTTAGATCCTATTACAGGCACTGGAGAATACAAAGTGGCTGCGGTTAAGATTGAGAAGCTTTAGGAGGTCAGTAAATGCGTAAGGTAGCGGTAGAAGAAGCAGTAGGTTTGACATTAGGCTATGATATTACAAAAATTATTCCTGGACGTGAAAAATACCGGGCCTTTCGTAGAGGACAGATCATAACAAATGAAGATATACCTAAACTCAAGGATATTGGAAAAGAGCACATCTACATCTGGGATCCGGATGAAAAATTAATTCATGAGGATGAAGCCGCATTGAAGTTGGCTAAGTTAGCGGTTGGTCCCGGTCTTACCTGGACTGAACCCAATCAGGGAAAAGTTAACATCTGGGCTGACCATGATGGGCTTCTCAAAGTGGATGTCGAGCAACTGAATCAAATAAATAACCTGGATGAGATTGTTTTTGCCACCTTACATAATGATCGGGTGGTCATTGCAGGGCAGACAGTAGCAGGAACCAGGGTAGTTCCAGTTGCTATTGACCATACCATAATTGAAACGGCGGAAAGACTTTGTGCTGGAATGGTACCGATGCTCATGATAAAGCCATTTGTACCATTATGGGTAGCAGTGGTTACGACTGGTACAGAGGTAAACAATGGCCGAATAAAAGATGGATTTGCCAGAATTATACGTCAGAAGATTGCTCCTTTTGGAGGACGCTGGATGGGGCAGGTTATTGTTCCTGATGATCCTGACCTGATTACCCGTGAAATTCAAAACTTTGTCGCCGAAGGAGCTCAGTTAGTCATAGTTACCGGGGGTATGTCGGTCGATGCTGATGATGCAACGCCTCAGGGAATAAGAGACACGGGAGCTGAGGTAATTTTTTATGGAGCTCCAATTCTGCCTGGTTCCCAGTTTATGTTGGCTTATCAGGGATATGTGCCAATATGTGGCGTGCCGGGAGGGGCATTGTTTAGTCGTAAAACTACCCTGGATCTATTGTTACCGCGCATATTTGCCGGAGATACAATAAACCGATTGGATATTGTTGCTATGGGCCATGGAGGTCTGTGTGAAGAGTGCCAGATTTGTCATTTTCCCCAGTGTCCCTTTGGCAAAGCTACCTAGTTTTCGGAATGGAGGATATGCAGGTGTTAGTTGATGCAAGTTTGGAAGAAGTACAAATAGAGCTTCTCAAACATAGCCGGCGTTTAGCCAACGAATCCATATCCATTTTGGAGGCGGTAGGACGTGTCAGCGCAGAGGACTTAAATGCGGATAGTGATCTTCCGGCCAGTCATCAGTCAGCAGTAGATGGATATGCGGTTGCTGATGAAAACCCAATGGGGGCAGGTAAATACTATATTACCGGGCACCTGGGTCTGGGAGATATTCCCTCAGTTTCTCTGGAACCGGGTCAAGCTATGGGAGTTTTAACCGGGGGAGATCTGCCGTCTGGAAGCAGGGCAGTTGTACCCCATGAAAAGGCGGAGATCGAGGACAATTACCTGCGCTCAATGGAAGTAATTAAGCCCGGTAACAATATAAAACAAGCCGGTGAAGATTATGTTAAGGGTAATCAGCTGCTGGGCCGCGGGGCAGTATTAACGCCGGGGGACATCAGTTTACTGGCCGCCTATGGCAAGACCAGTATCGCCGTTTCCCTGAAACCTCGAGTTGCCGTTCTCTGCCTGAGCAGACATGTTATTCCCTGGCAGCTGATACCAGAGCCAGGACAAATACGAGACAGCAACGGGCCATTACTATCAGCACTGGTGCTGCAAGATGGTGGTTTGCCAGTCTCAATAAAGATCATAAATAAAACTGAGACTTCGGTAAAAACAGTTGCAGCAGAATTGCTTGAACAGGCGGACATTCTGATTATAACCGGGGGAACCTATGCCGAAGGTGGCAATGAAGCCCGCCTGTTGATGGAGGAATTAGGAGCAGAAATACTATACTGGGATGTACCTATTCAACCAGGAAGCCATACCGGAGCGTCCATCTGGAATTCCCATCTGCTTTTTGCTTTATCGGGAAATCCGGCTGCCTGTGCGGTAGGATATCAACTTTTTGTGGCACCGGCGATGCGTGCCATGCAGGGGTTAATCCCATATAGGAGGCGACTAAAAGCCAGATGTGTAAACGGCTTTGCCAAGAAATCAGGCTCCCGACGTTTCATCCGAGGTTATACAAGTTGGGATGACGAAGGCTGGAAGGTTACCGTGCTGCCTGGACAAAAACCCAGCATGATACGCTCGCTGGTAAATTGCAATGCCCTTATTGATATGCCGGCTGGAAGTCCTCCTGTCGAAGTCGGACAGGATGTGTCAATCATACTTCTAAACTCCTTATATTAAAGAATATTAAAAAAAACTGAAAACCTGAATAAATAAATAGGCACAAATCATTGGAGAATTATTTAGCATACAGGAGGTGAATGGATAATGGCAGACTACAAGGAGATTATCAGCGCATACCAGAATCTACCCGGAGGTATTATAGAAGCGTACCATGCTATTCAAAAAGAATATAGCTATATTCCGGAAGATGCAATAGTTGCCGCCGCTCAAGCCTTTGATATGCCTAAGGCAAAAGCCTATGGGGTAGCTACCTTCTATTCCTATCTGAAAGTAGGTAAACGGGGCAAGAACGTGATACGCATTTGTGAAAGCGCTCCTTGCCATATAGCCGGCGCTGATAAAGTAGTGGCTGCTCTTGAAAAGGAATTGGGCATAAAGATGGGCGAGACCACCAATGACGGCAAATTTGCCCTGGAGTTTACAGAGTGCGTGGGACAGTGTCAGGCAACACCGGTTATTACTATCAACAGTAAGCCGTATGGAGATGTAACTGCAGATAAGATACCTGGTATTTTAGCCGAATACAAATAACAGTGAAAGGAGGGCACATGATGGCCGAGGAAATGCGCATAGTATTGCGTAACTATGGAAAAATTGACCCGCTTAAAATTGATGACTATATAAACGCTGGTGGTTATAAATCACTAGCCAAAGCCCGCAGTCTCAGTCAGGTGCAGGTCATAGATGAAGTGAAAAATTCAGGCCTGCGGGGACGCGGTGGGGCTGGCTTTAATGCCGGTATGAAATGGAGTTTCAGTTATGGTACCCCCGCAGATCAGAAATATGTGGTCTGTAATGCCGATGAAGGCGAACCTGGTACTTATAAGGATCGTATCATAATGGAAAACGACCCACACACCGTATTGGAAGGAATGGCTATATGCGGTTATGCCATTGGAGCCACTAAAGGCTACATTTACTGCCGGGGAGAATATCCTTATGTAGTTGATGTGCTGAATAAAGCTATTGCCCAGGCCAAATCCAGTGGAGTATTGGGCGATTTCGATATTGAAGTAAGAATGGGCGCTGGTGCCTATGTATGCGGCGAGGAAACCGCACTCTTAGAATCAATTGAGGGTCACCGGGGCGAGCCCCGTTTCAAACCCCCCTTCCCAGGGGTAGCAGGTCTATGGGGAAAACCAACCGTAGTAAACAATGTCGAGACCTATGCCAATATTCCGGTAATCCTGGAAAAAGGTGCTGATTGGTTCAAGGGTATTGGTGCTGAGAAATATCCCGGAACCAAAGTATTTACATTAACTGGGGATGCAGTAAACAAGACTGTATTTGAGCTTCCTACCAACGTGACCATTCGTGACGTAGTCTTCGGAATGGGTGGCGGTGTAGCAAACGGCAAGAAATTTAAAGCTGTTCAGATTGGTGGTACATCAGGTGGATTTATTCCTGAATCACTTTTGGATACACCCGTTGATTTTGACTCCATGAGTGCTATCGGAGCTACCCTCGGTTCAGGAGCAGTATTTGTAATGGATGAAACCACTGATATTGTAGATGTTATTGAACGTATAACCAAATTTTTTGAACATGAATCTTGCGGAAAATGTACTCCGTGCCGCGAAGGCACCAAACGGATACATGAACTTCTGAAAAAGATCAATAGTGGTAAAGGAAACACCCAGGATCTAGCTTTATGCGAAAGACTGGGGACCGTAATGACTAAAGCATGTCTTTGCGGTCTGGGCCAGGCAGCACCTGCCCCGGTACTAACCACTATGAAGAATTTCCCTGGGGAATACCAGGCAAAAATCTAAGATATTTCTCCATATTCTCCTATCTCTTTGCAGGTCATGGCTTCTGACCAAGCCATGACCTGCTTGTTATTATTTCGTCACACACCATATGTACTCATTTTATGAGTCCTGCCCTTTTCTTTACTTATAATGATATACCTAAAAAAACTTGGCATAAAAACATTTGCCAACAAAAATGTGTATCCAGGAATTCGCGAAATTCAGATATACCCTTATATTTATTTTATTAAAGGAAATACTACTCTTTTAGGTTATTCCCTCATAGAGCCTAAATACTAAAAAAATGAATTAAATACCTAAAGCTACCCATTTCACCTTTAAGATTGCGATTAAACTCTTTATAAAAATCTGTAAACTGCTCCCACTCATCTTCAGAAATAGTCTGGCAGCCGTATAGTATTCTCGTGTATATTTGCGTCAGGCTCAGAAAATTGGCGTCGCCAACGGAAAAATCCTCAAGTTCATTTTGCAAATCATAAGCATATTCATGTAATGTAATACCATTAAGCCGTTTGAATCCTGTATTTCTGATTTTCTTTAAAAAGTAGTTGTAAAGCTCCATCGCGCAGTCTTCTTTTGACTTCTTCAGCAAATCGCGGTACCATTTTTTCCGCAATGAAATTTTTATAACAACAGCCAGGATAAGAATTACTATGAGGAAAGCAGCGGCAACCCATAAAATATTCCAATTCATTGGAAAGGTAACTGCCTTAGATTTCATTGGATCTTGGCCGTGAACGATTTTGCCTTCCCTTTTGTGCTGGTTATGCTTTTTGCTGTTATTATAATCGCCTTTATTATTTTGCTGATTCTCGTT
>JBDKUD010000172.1:0-4127 GCA_039679805.1 Syntrophomonas sp.
ATATTTTCAAAGAACATCTTGGGACGTCCAAAGGTATCCAATTCAGGAATATCCTTATAAAGAAGAACATGAGCAATAGTCCCCACCATCCAGTCGGGATGCGGCGGACAACCCGGTACATTTATAACCTGTACATTCTTAACTATCTCTGAAACCGGTTTACATCCAGTCGGGTTAGGTGGAGTAGCAGGAATACCGCCATACGCGGAACAGGTCCCAAAACTTAAAATAGCTTGAGCCTGACTGCCGATATCCTGGACAAGTTTCATGAAAGGAATAGGCTTGCCATTCTCTTCTCCCACCATACAGAATAATCCATTTGCACCAGTAGGTACAGAACCTTCCACTACCAGTAAGAACTTACCCTTATTTTCTTGTGCTACCTTATAAATGGCGCCCTTGAGTGCCAGATCACCGGCAGCTGCAGAAACATTCGGATGATACCGTAAGCTTATGACATTTAATAATACTTCTTTAATATCTGGGTGAACTGTATTTAACAATGAAATGGAACACCCGGTACAACTGGCTCCCTGTAGCCAGATTACAGGCGGTGCATCGCCGGCTGCTACAGCTTCAGCCATAAACGGTGCTAAGTACCCAGAAAAGGATATAGCCGCAGCTGAACCAGCACAAAGACGAATAAAATCTCGACGGCTAAGTTTGGTAGGCACTTAAAATATCCCCCCCAACGTTTTAATGATTTGGCTTTGTTTCATCCAACCTCATCTCCAATCCAACCTTAAGTCATTCTTCACCATCTTTTAGAACAATGAATGCCTTTACGTATTCACCTCTTAATTTGTCATCAATATCGGGCAGCAAGTTCTATATCATTGAATTAGTGTACGTGTTTCCTATCCTGCTGCTAACATTGCCATAGTAATGATTTGCCCCGCTTCAACAAAATTGGGTTGCTTCTTTATTATGAACTTAACTGCATTCTCTCATCTCAATACGTTTGAGCGCTTCTTTATCCGGTTTCTGAACCTTGGTTTTGGGAATAATGTCTACAAACTCCACTATTTTGGGTACTTTGTAGGCAATCAGCTTCTCACGGCAATAAGCTCTTACTTCTTCGGCACTTAATTTTTCACCAGGGTTAAGAACCACAAAGCTCTTAGGCACTTCCCCTAATCGAGGCTCCGGGATACCGATCGTGCACGCCTCGAATATTTTGGGATGAGTAAACAAAAGTTCGTCAATTTCCCGAGGGTAGACGTTAAATCCGCCGACAATAATCATGTCTTTTTTCCGGTCTATAAGATATAAAAACCCATCATTATCCATGTAACCTATATCTCCGGTGTACAGCCAGCCATTGCGAATAGCATGCGCGGTCTCCTCCGGATACTCCCAATATTCTTTGATCACCTGAGGTGCCCGGAAAATGATTTCCCCTTTCTGGTCAGGCGGCAATACCTGAGTACCGTCAACAGGATCAACAATCAATACGTCAGTATCTGATATAGGAATGCCGATACTCCCTAATTTGCCTTCTGTGGCAACCGGGCTCATGGTTGCTATACCTACACATTCCGACATTCAATACCCTTCTATAAGTTTAGCCTGGCTGATTTTTTTAAACTGCATTATGGTTTCCCGGGCGGTGGAAGCTCCGCCATAGATTACGATTTCGAGAGCTCCTATTTTAGATTCCTTAATATCCGGATGATGGATTAGTCCGTTCATCAGGGCCGGCACCGTGGCCCACATGGTGGGCTCGTATTGGTTAATAGCCTCCATAATTTCTTCAGTGGTTGGAGTATCAACGATAACAACTGAGCCGCCATTGATAAGACCCCAGTTGATGCCAAAGTTAATACCCATAATATGCGTCATCGGCGCACACACCAGATTCCGGGTCTCCTGTTTTTTCAAGGCGGAAGCAAACCAATTGTAAAATGCATGCTGCTCTCCCACCAAGGCCCGATTAGTGTGACAACACCCCTTACTAATACCGGTAGTACCTCCGGTGTAAAGAAGTATCGCAAAGTCTTCTGGAAGAACCGTTATATCTGGTTCAATATCTTCTTCGTTGTTTATAAGCTGATAAAAGTCGTATATATGATCTTCATTGCTTTCTTCGCTGTATCCTAAAACTAAAACTTTCTTAATCGAGGTTTCTTTTTGATGCATTAGCTTGATTATTTTATCCGCATTTTCCTGATTCACAATGACTGTCTCGGCGCGGTGATTATTTACATTGTTTTTAATCTCGGCTTCGGTACTGCGCGGATTATAACCAACCGCAATCATACCGGTTTTATAACAGGCCATAAAGGAAATAATTATCTCCGGGATATTAGGTAATATAATACTGATGCGGTCGCCCTTTTCACACCCCAGTTTAATGAGGGCGTTAGCCAGCTTGCAAGCCAATCCATTGCTCTCTTGATAAGTCAATACTTGATCATGATAAATAATATGAGCCTGATGGGGGTTCGCAGCAACCAGTTGTTTTATCGTATCCTTTATGGTTAACTCGGATGCTGGCAACGTTCGTTTAACACCACTATCATATTGTGTTAACCACAGTTTTTCTGCCTGTAAAGCGCTTTCATCAAAATTGGTATTAATAGACATGATCGTAACCTCCGCTTAAATAATAAAACTAATCCCGCCATACCACTCCTGGCTTCAAACAGGTCTCGTCTATGCTTTGCCAACGGTATATTCCGTCATCTCCTTTAAGCAGCTTCTCTCCAAATTTTAATGAGGCATAACCAATAAAGAAGGCTATGAACATTAATAAGACTCCTCCCCCCAGAGCGATGATATAACTACCGGTGGAATCAACAATAAAACCCCAGAGGGCTGCGCTGAAAGCGGCACAAAAAGAAGCAACCATAGCAACGACAGAAAAAATCTGGCTGTAGTCGCGGCTGCCAAAAATTCCCCGGGTCATTAACGAAGTGGTAACTGTTGCTCCGGCAAAGAAAATGCCAAACATGAATGCTCCAGCGTACAGAATCCAAATCCCTTGGGTACCGAAGAGAGCCATCGCCCCTATTCCGATAATACCTGAGCCGACAGCAGCAGTCATACCGGCCTTAACACTCTTGTCATTGATATATCCCAACAGTACTTTGCCGCTCATCTGTCCTATCATAACCGCCGAAGCTACCGTTGAGGCCAGAGTTATTGACAATCCCAGTGATCCTGCATAAGAAGGAATATAATAATTCAGTGTAATCCCTATATCCATCATGCCCGCATACACAGCCAGGAAATATAAGGCCGGACTTTTAATCGCTGTACTCATTGAAATCCCGGTAATGTCAGCTTTCAGGTCATTAGTTCTATCAGATGCGGTATTGGTGTAAGGCTGCAGCCCCATGTCACTGGGGAAACTCCTGATAACAAAAATACTAAAAGGCAATCCCACCACGGCAGCAATAGTCCCAAAAGTAAAATAAGCGGTTCTCCAGCCAAATGTATCGATAAGATAGCCGCCGACCGGATTAAAGATTATACCTCCCACCCCGGTAAAAGCCAAACATATTCCTACAAATAAGCCCACCTTATCTTTAAACCAGCGGTCAATCATTGTAGGCACCATTAAATATAGAAGTACGGAATTAGCCGCGCCAATGCAAAAACCGGCGATATAAAACTGATACAATTCGGTAAACCTGGACATGGCCATCAAACTGCCGGCCACTAATAGTACACAGGCAGTAAGGATAGCCCGGGCATTATATTTGGCAAGGATTCTGCCGGCAAAAGGCATAGCAAAAGTCATAGCCAGATACTGAATGGTCATGTAGAACCCGAATTGTCCCTTTCCGACTCCCAGTTCCGTGCTGACCGGAGTAAAGAATATACCTGCAGTATTAAAAGATAGAGTCGTTGGCGCCAGACACAAAGCACAGCATGCAACTACTATTAAAAATCCATAATGAAATCCGGCCTTATCCCGCTCAGACATCATCAAGTTCCTCCCTTTCTTTTTTTGCATCAAGACAACGACAGGGGTGCCTTTTCAGGCCTCATAAAACATGAGGCCTGAATTGGATCCTCCGGGGCAAACCAGTGTTAAAGCTGACTGATATCTTTATAAGCAATTTTCTGAACCAATGAGCTATAATTCGCGCGGCAGGTTTTTGCCTATTTTCATGGCGCCG